>CAMHCZ010000020.1 GCA_946183755.1 uncultured bacterium
AACCCCGGACCCACAGATTAAGAGTCTGTTGCTCTACCAGCTGAGCTAGCGATTCATTTCCGATTTGCGATTGCAAAGGTACGGCATTTTTTGAGACTACAAAAAGAAAATCGCATTTTTTTCATATTTTTTTCTTCGCATCAAAATAACCCGTTGACATACAAAAAGAAAAAGTTATTCATAACTTTGCTAAATATAAGAGCATGACAAAATGTCACAACGTGCGGAACGGCACGGTTTGTGTTTATGCCATAAATAAACGATAAAACGGAGAGATTTATTTTTATGGAAAACTACTTATCGAAAAATGTCCAGAACGCCTTGGGATACAGCCGCGAGGAAGCCGAAAGACTCGGTAACTCGTATATCGGCCCGGAGCATCTTCTCTTAGGACTGCTGCGAGACAACGACAGCAAAGCCATAACACTGCTGAAGGAACTGAAGGTGGACATACTGAAACTCAAGGAAGCCATAGAGGACGAGATAAGAACAGATTCAAAGGTGAACCAGTCGGACATCCCTTTGCTGAAGACCACCGAGAGAATACTCAAGCTGATATATCTTGAGGTGAGGTCGCTGCAAGACACCGAGGCAGACACCGAGCATCTGCTGCTCGCCATACTCAGGACCGACAACAACGTAGCCACCGACCATCTAAAGACGTTCAACGTGGACTATGTGTCGGCAAGAGACACATTAGTGGAGATGAGGAGAAAAGAGAACCAGCTGAGAAACGACGGCACGCAGAACACGCCTACACAATACGGAGAGGCAAGCAGCCCCAAAGGCTCCTTTGAGATGGGCGACGACGATGACGACGACTGGGACGAAAACGACAGACGGAACTCAGAACAGTCGCAAACAAAATCGCCTCATCTTGTAAAAATGTCGTCGGACACACCTGTGCTCGACAACTTCGGCATAGACATGACCAAAGCTGCCGAGGAAGGCAGGCTGGACCCTGTGGTAGGCAGAGACAAGGAGATTGAAAGAATAGCCCAGATATTAAGCCGAAGAAAGAAGAACAACCCTATACTCATAGGCGAGCCAGGTGTCGGAAAATCCGCCATCGTGGAAGGCCTGGCACTGAAAATAGTCAAGCACAACGTGTCGCACGTGCTGTTTGACAAGAGGGTTGTGGCTCTGGACATGGCGGCTATCGTGGCAGGAACAAAGTACAGAGGACAGTTTGAGGAAAGAATAAAGGCGATACTGAACGAGCTGCAGAAGAACCCGAATGTGATACTCTTCATTGACGAGATACACACGATAGTGGGCGCCGGCAGCACATCGGGCTCGCTGGACGCAGCCAACATGCTGAAGCCAGCTCTCGCGCGCGGCGAGGTGCAGTGTATCGGAGCGACGACTCTCGACGAGTACCGCCAGAACATAGAGAAGGACGGCGCGCTGGAAAGAAGATTCCAGAAAGTGCTCGTTGACCCGACGACAGCCGAGGAGACCGTACAGATACTGCACAACATACAGTCGAAGTACGAGGCGCACCACAACGTGATATACACGCCAGAAGCAATAAAAGCGTGCGTGCGCCTGACCGAGAGATACATAACAGACAGATGCTTCCCTGACAAGGCGATAGACGCGCTTGACGAAGCAGGTTCGAGAGCGCACATAATGAACATAAACGTGCCGGAGGAAATCGAAGACCTGGAGAAGCAGCTGGAAGACGCGAAAGAGAAGAAGAAGAAAGCCGTAGCAGCACAGAACTTCGAACTGGCCGCAGGATTCAGAGACCAAGAGAAAGCCATAAACGAGGATCTGAGCATAGCCAAGAAAAACTGGGAACTGGGCATGTCCGAGCACAAGGAGACAGTGGACGAGGACAAGGTTGCAGAAGTCGTGGCGATGATGTCCGGCGTGCCTGTGCAGAGAATCGCGCAAACCGAAGGCATGAGACTGCTGCAGATGCCACAGGTGCTGAAATCCAAAGTCATAGGACAGGACGACGCCATAGACAAGGTGGTGAAGGCGATACAAAGAAACAGAGTCGGACTGAAGGACCCAAACAAGCCTATCGGCTCATTCATATTCCTCGGCCCTACGGGCGTGGGAAAAACAGAGCTCGCGAAACAGCTCGCGCAGTTCATGTTCGACTCCACTGACTCGATAATAAGAGTCGATATGAGCGAATACATGGAGAAATTCAGCATAAGCAGACTGATAGGAGCGCCTCCGGGATATGTTGGATACGAGCAAGGCGGACAGTTGACCGAGAAAGTCAGAAGAAAGCCCTACTCCATCGTGCTGTTCGACGAGATAGAGAAAGCGCATCAAGACGTATTCAACCTGCTGCTGCAGGTGCTTGACGAAGGACGACTGACCGACGGATTAGGCAGAAAAGTCGATTTCAAGAACACTATAATAATAATGACTTCGAACGTCGGCACGCGCCAGCTCAAGGACTTCGGCAAAGGCGTTGGATTCGACAACAATGTTTCAGACGAAAAGTACGTGGGCGGCATAAACTCCGAGTATTCAAGAGGCATAATACAAAAAGCCCTGAACAGAACATTCCCGCCGGAGTTCCTAAACAGAGTGGACGATGTGATAATCTTCGACCAGCTGTCTAAGCAGACTATACTGTCAATCATCGACATAGAGATAGACAAACTGCGCGCAAGAGTACAGGGCTTAGGATACGACTTCACGATAAGCGACGAAGCCAAGGAGTTCATAGCAGAGAGAGGATATGACGTGCAGTTCGGCGCGAGACCGCTGAAGAGAGCCGTGCAGAAATACATCGAGGACGAATTATCCGAAATAATAATAAAGAACGGCATAAAGGAAGGACAGACGATGAAACTCACACTGGACAACGAGAACAAGAAAATCGTGCTGGACGTAGAGAAAAAGAAGGCTACGAGAGCCAAGAAGAAAGACACTAAGGGAGAAAAAGAATAACGGCGACCACGCCACAAGCAACAAAGGCAACGGAGGAATCCGCTGCCTTTGCGCTTTTTAGGGTTTTGAATTATCTTTGCGCTGTAACAACACACTAAAACGATATGGAATTACTTCATCATAAGACTGCTCGTGGCATCGATACTCGGAGCATTCATAGGGCTTGACCGCGAATACAGGACTAAAGCCGCTGGTTTCCGCACCCACTTCCTCGTGGCGTTGGGCTCGGCGCTGTTCATGATTATCTCAGTGCACGGCTTCGACTATCTGCCAAAAGACCAGATGACACTGCGCATGGACCCGGCGAGAATCGCGGCGCAAGTGGTCACCGGCATCGGATTCATCGGCGCTGGCACTATCCTCTTGAATAAGAATGTCATACGCGGACTGACAACCGCCGCCGGACTTTGGGTGACTGCCGCGATAGGCATGGCATGCGGTGTCGGAATGTTCGCGCTTGCATCGGTCTGCACCATTCTTGTGATAATATGCTTCGAAGCCTTCAACAGGCCTTTAAAGAAGATGAGGGAAAAGCAGAACCAGCAGCCTAACAATGACGAAACTGAGGAAGAGACAGAAGAATAAACAAAAACGCCTTCGATAAAACGAAGGCGTTTTCTATTTCCAATCTTGACTGAAGAATCAATTGAACATGTTCTTCACTCTCCTTATGAACTCGTCCTTGGCTGAAGAAGTCGGCTTCATATTGTCGGACTCCTGCAGTTTCTCCACCATCTTCTTCTCGTCACGACTCAGGCTCTCTGGTATATAGACAGAGACGTTGACGAGCAAATCGCCAGAGCCGTAGCCGTTGAGTATCGGCAGTCCTTTGCCACGAAGGCGAAGCATCTTGCCCGGCTGTGTGCCAGCGGCAATCTTCATCTTCACCTTGCCATCGACAGTAGGAATCTCCACGCTGCCGCCGAGTATGGCTGTCGGAAGGTCAAGCAGCAGGTTGTATATCAAGTCGTTCTCGTCGCGGATAAGTTCTGCGTGAGGCTCTTCCTGGATAAGCACCAGAAGATCGCCGTTGACACCGCCACGACGCGCCGCGTTACCCTTGCCGCTGACATTCAGCTGCATGCCGTCGGCCACTCCGGCTGGTATGCGGAAAGAAACCTCTTCCTCGCCAAGCACCACGCCTTCGCCGTTGCAGTGCGGACACTTGTTCTTTATCGTCTTGCCCTCGCCACCGCAATCAGGACAAACAGACTGAGTCTGCATACGTCCCAAAATCGTGGACTGCACACGAGTCACATAACCAGAGCCGTGGCAAGTAGAACAAGTATCGGTAGCGCCGTCCTTTGAACCAGAACCGTTGCAATGAGTACACCGAACGTATTTCTTTATCTTGATGCGCTTCTCAACACCAGTGGCAATCTCCTTGAGCGACAACTTCACCTTGACACGGAGGTCAGCGCCTCTGTTCACACGGCTCGCTCTTGTACGTCCGCCGCCGAAGCCACCGAATCCGCCAAAACCGCCGCCGAAATGTCCGCCGAAGATGTCGCCGAACTGGCTGAATATGTCGTCCATAGAACCGCTCCACTGCGCTCCGCCTCCAGCTCCGCCGTTCACGCCAGCGTGTCCGAACTGGTCGTAGCGCTGACGCTTGTCAGGATTGCTCAGCACCTCGTAAGCCTCAGCCGCCTCCTTGAACTTCTCCTCTGCCTCTTTGTCGCCAGGGTTCTTGTCCGGGTGGTACTGTATGGCTTTCTTTCTGTAAGCCTTCTTTATCTCATCGGCACTGGCGGTCTTGCTTACCCCCAGCACTTCATAATAATCTCTTTTTTCCATAAAAACACCTCCTGCGTCTAAAAAAATTACTGAGCGACAACGACTTTCGCGTATCTAATGACCTTGTCATTCAAAGTGTATCCCTTTTGAACACAGTCAATGATTTTGCCCTTCTGGTCGTCGGACTGAGCAGGCACCGCTGTTATCGCTTCGTTGAAATCGGTGTCGAAGGCCTTGTCCTTAGTGTCTATTTCCTTGACATTGTTCTGCTCGAGGAACTTAACGAACTTATCATAAATAAGCATCATGCCCTCTTTGATAGAGTCAACATCAGGCGCTTTCTCGGCAGCCTGTATTCCACGCTCGAAATCGTCGATGAGAGGAATGATATTCATGAACACGCCTTCGCTCGCGCTTTTTATCAACTCCGCCTTCTCCTTTATTGTTCTCTTCTTGTAATTGTCGAACTCTGCTCTCAAACGAAGATGAGCGTCCTGAATCTCAGCTATTTGCTCTTTCAGTTTATCGACTTCGGAATCTGCGGCAGCCTCATCCTGAACGTCGGCAGCAGCTTCAGTCTCCTCGTTTACATTAGCATTATCCAATGTCTCTTCCACTTCGTTCTCTTTAGTTTCTTTGTTGTTACTCATTATATGATTTCTTTTAAATTCGTTTTTTTAAGCCAAAACCCTACTCTGCAAAATGTTTGCCATTGACGAAAAGCGGTCCGGTCATGACAATTGCGTCATAATGAATGACTATTTGTCAGTAAAATTCTGCAATCCGGTCTTCAGCCAATCCAAGAATTTCTTTATATCCTCGTCGTATGAATATGTAACGTTCAGCGCATTGCCGTCAGTGTCGGTAAGCACATAAAGCGGCTGTGTATTGGCATTCCAGCGCACACGCTCCAGCCAGCTCCACTTGTCGCCCACAGTCTCAAGCTCCACAAAATCGCCGTTCTCCGGAACCTTAAGACGAACCGGCAGCTGTTCTCTGTCATCGACATAAAGCCTGATGACAACGTATCGAGACATGATGGACTTAACCTCGTCGTCGGTCATGACCTTGCCTTCCATCTTGCGGCAATTGACACAGCCCCAGCCCGTGAAATCTATGAAAACCGGTTTCTTGGACAACCTCGCCGCCTCGTATCCGGAATCGAGGTCGGTGTAAACCTGGGACTCAGGCTCCGCCGGCGGAAGGAATGCAGAAACCTCCTTCAGACTGTTGCCTAAGAAGCCGGAGAACATATAAACCGAGAAGCAGAGCGACAATGCCATAATAAACACATCTACACCTCTGCCCCACGCTACGTTCTTCTGACGCCTCTCCACGATAATCTTGCGCAGCAGGACAATGGCAAGCGCCAGTCCGATGGCTCCCCACAAAGCCATCATAAGCCAGCGAGGAAGAATGCCCCAGCCCATGGTAAGGTCGGCGACAGAGAGGAACTTCAATGCGAACAAGCACTCCACAGCCGCGAGGAAATATTTGATGGTCTGCATCCATGAGCCAGACTTCGGCAATGAGTTCATCCAGCGAGGGAACATGGCGAAGACTGCGAATGGCAGTCCGATGGCCAATGCAAAACCCGACATTCCGATGAGCGGATTGAGTATGGAATCGCCGACAGCCAGCTCCACAAGCAGCGTTCCGACGATAGGTCCTGTGCATGAGAATGACACGATGACAAGCACGCTCGCCATGAACAATATGCCGAGATAGCCGCCTTTGTGCGACTCCGCCTGCTTGTTGAGAGCATTGCTCCACGAAGAAGGCAGCTCGATCTCAAACAGCCCGACAAACGACAATGCAAAGGCTACAAGAATGACAAACAGCGCAATGTTGACCCAAGCGTTCGTCGCAAGTCCGTTCAACGAATCGGCGCCGAACAAGACGGTTATGACCATTCCCAGAATCATGTAAATAAGGAAAATAGACAAGCCGTAAAGCACCGCGTCACGCTTGCCGCCGCCTTTCTTCAGGAAGAAGCCGACCGTCATAGGAATGACAGGCCAGACACATGGCGTGAGTATGGAGAGCAGTCCGGCAACAATTCCAGTCAGGAAAACCATAAGCAGATAGCGCCAGCCGTACTGCTCGACGACGGTAGCCTTTTGCGGCTCGACTTTCTCAGTATTCCCTGCGAACCAATATGACGGAAACTGCCGCTCAATCCAGCCGCTGTCCTTAGCCTGCTCGTAATAGACGATGTTTCCGGACAATGCCGCAACGCTTGTATCCTTATTCGCAGAAGCCTCATCGTCAGCGAACTGTACTGGGTCCGGCGGAATTATCACGTCTATTGGCGCTACAACTAATAACGCATTCAAATGAAAAGAGAAGCTCTCGGTGGAAGGCGGCAGACAACTCTCATCGTTGCAGCACATGTAACGAACCGTTATGACCGCATCAAACGGCAATGAATCCACCAAAGCGAAGTTCTGCGTGAACTCCATTCTGGACACATACCATTCTATGTGCATCATGAATGTGTCGTCGTAGCCAGACTCTAAAGTACGGTCAGAAATCCGCACCTTGCCCATAGGCTTGCCGCCAGAGACCGACTTAACCTTAAACTCCGTGGCGACAGGACCGCCTTCTGGAATATCAGTTCCATAGATATGCCAACCGGCGTCAATAGTCGCAACAACCTTGACTTGCGCAGTGCTATCGTCTATGCGCGTCACAGACGACCTCCACTTGACCGGGCGCTGAATCTCCGCCATGAGCGCAGGAGACAGAAAGAAGGCCGTCAGCAATGCCAAAACGTGTAAACGCGTGTCGCGGAATATGTGCCAGTAAGACTTCATCATACGCTATCTTGTCAATAAGAGTTTGAGACTTATACCGAAGTTGTGGTTTGATGTCGGATACGAAGACGAGATGAGAGGCTCGCTGCTCTCCCAGTCGTAATAGAACTTGATGTTCAGTTTAGAGCTGAAGATGTACTCCGCCGAGAACTGTATTCCGTATGACTTCTCACCCGAAGTGGCCTGTGCGACGCTCTCATCGTCGAGTTTTCTTATCAGCGCGCTTGTGTTCTTGGTCGAGAAGTCGAGGCGCAGATTCAGGTCGTTGTTCACCTTGTTCTCCTTGTCGTTCTTCAGACGCAGAATCAAATCGAAGTCCGACAGACGGTAGCCGATACCGAACACATACTCGCTGTTGCCCGACTCGATGAGCTGCTCACTCGCTACGTTGAGCGACATTGTGCGTCCGCGGCGGTACTCGGTGCTGAAGGTCAGACTGTTCTTCAATGTGGCGTCAACACGGATGAGCGGACTGAAGTTCTCGGTTATGGAAACCGCCGCTATGTCATATTTCGACGAAGGCTTAGGCATGCCTGTCGCCACATCCGGTATGAAGCCGTAATCGCCGTCCATGTCTATGTAATTAGCATAAGACGAGAACGCGCCGATGTTATATTTACAAACGTACGAATGCGAGAGGTTGACGCTCTTGAAATAGCGTTTGATGAACGGTATGCGCGACAATCCGTCGTAAGTGATGCGCCAGTTAGGAAGCATACGCAGTATCGACGGTATTATCTCGCTCTGGCTCAATGACGTTCCTGTGTAAGCATTAAGGAAGGCCGGGATAAGCACCTCAGCAGAATTCTGCGAGAATGTTCCGTTAGCCGGGTCGAACTGCTTGCCAGCCAACGCCACAGCGCCCTCCTCCGCCATGAATCCACGGTAAGGATATGTCTTTCCCTCATACTTGCGCTCAAGACCTGCTATGACTTTCGCACGGTTGGCCTTGAACTTGTCGAACACTTCGCTGTGGTAGTTGTTGTCGGCATTTCCGGAGCTCTTGAACAATGTTCCTATGGCAATTGTAGTCATGCTGAATGTTCCTGTGAACGTCTTCGGCATGCCGTCATACTGATACTGTATCTGAGTGTTCTTAGCGTAATTTCTTGCGACGCCGAGGTCCACCTTGAAGCCATTGAATGGCTCGAGAGTCATCTTTATCTGCAAGTCCTCGGTGTGCGTACGGTTCACGGAGCTGATTGTAGAGTCGCCCTTCACGAGCCAGTCCTTGTCCCACGCGTTCTGCAGCCAGCCCGGTTCCTGAATACCAATGGCAAACAATGCGCCCGGCGCGCTGCCGTCCTGTCCGAAGATGCCGCTGCCAGGCGAGAATCCCGACAACGCCATTCCGTTGGAAGCGCTGTAGTTGAACGTAAGGTTGCGCACCAGCATCAAACCGCGAGCCGCTGCCTGAAGCACCGCTCCAGCGCCAGTCGGATTCTCGTTAGGGTTCTTGCCGTTCACAGTCACGGTGAGCGTCTTGTCCTCCTTTGGGTCTATCTCGATGGTGTTCTTGTCGATGACCTTGAACTTGAGCTTGTACTCTCCGCTGTCAGAATCCAGCGCCTTGAGCTTGACGTTTGTCGTGTTCAGGCGGTGGGTGAATCTCTTCTTCACGCCTTTCTTCAGGACTATCTTCTGTGTCTTGACAAGGGGCTTGTTCGACTGCTTGTTGTTCTTCTTTGCCGAGTTTCTCGACGAGAATCGCTGGTTGGCGCGCTTAAGGTAAGGCGACTTGTTATAGAGCTGCTCGAAGTTCAATCGTCCGTCCCACTGGAATGTTCCGAGGCTCGTGATGTTGTTGCCCATGCTCGAGTATTTGCGGCCCGCCTCCTCGTCCTCAGCCGTCAGCGCGCCACGGTCCCAGGTGTAATTTCCGGTGTACATGGCGTTGGATGTAATCCAACTGAAGATAGGAATCTTGTTGAGCGGCGATGTGAAGTTAGCAGTGAATGTCTGCTGATAAGCCAAAGGCTGACCGCCATGCAGAAGGCTTCTCATGACTGTGTCCTTCCAGTTTTCGTACTCCGTTGGGAACAACTCCTTATTGACTGGCGCATACCTCGTCTCGTCTATCTGCGAGTTGGCAGAGCATGTGAACGAGAAGCGCAGCTCCTTGCTGAAGTCATACTTTATGTCGAAGTCGTGAGTCCAGAGGAAGTCCTTGCTAACCGTCAGCAGCGAGTTGTCTGGGTCTTTGTAGTCAATGCCTGCGCCTGTGAGGTCGCGCTCCTGCTCCTCCTCATACTGGCGCCTCAATGTCGTCGCGTAATTGACAGAAGAAGGCAGATAATAGATATTTATGTCCTTGATAATACGGAACATAGGTTTACTCAGCGCCTTGAATTTCTTGAAAGGCTCCCATGGCTTAGGCTGAATATTATACTGGTACGTGAACGTACCCTTGTGGTCTCTCGTGACGCTGCGCAGAACGTCAGGGTTATGCTCGTCTGCCTCGGTGTAGGCATAGCTCAGCGAGAAGTTCGCAGGGTCGTAAGGCATAGGGAATTTCTTGCTCTTGATGTCCACTTTGAGGTTCGTTATGTTGAAACTCTTGGTTGTGTACACAGTCTTGGCGAGGTCTTCGAGCGAATCTCTCTCGTGTCCTGTCTCCAGTGTCTCAAGGCTTTCCTTGAGCAGAAGGTCTGTATTCGTAGGGTCATACTTAGGCTTCGAAACCTCCTTTCCGTAAGCGTAATAAACAGGAATGCTGACCTTGGCTTTCTCTGGGAAGAACTTGCCGAGCTGAGCGTTCGTAGAGACATTGAACTGAGTGTAGTCGTCCATTCTGCGGTCCTGCACATTGTCCTCGATGCCGCCGAATCCGGCAGTCTCCACACGTCCAGCCACATTCACGCTGGCGAAGTCGGAAAGGTTCAGTGTGGCGTTACCCATGGCAGCCCAACCGCCGTCCTCATTGAAACCGGTCATTCTCAACTCATTGACCCAGATTTCTCCGGACTTCACATCGCTTGACTTGTTGCGGATACCGATCATAATGTTCTGCACATCGCCAAGCGTAGGATTACCCTTGATGGTTATCTTGTTGTGGTTGTTGTTCGGGTCATACTCCGAGTACTCCTGTCCGTACGTCACGCCGGCAAGGCCGTTTCTCTTAGCCTTGTTGCGGTTCTTCTTGAGGTCGGTGAGTATCGAGAACGGGAAGTTTATGTTGTTGCTTTCCGGCCATACGATTGCCCTGTCGGACGAGTTTTCATCCTGGCTGTACAGTCCGTGAGGAGTGAGCGCCAGCGGCACCTCGTACTCGTAGTAATTCTCGCTCAAGTCGCTACCGAGACGTATGAAGCACGCCAAGTCGGAGTTGTTCAGATTGGTGACATCGTCGATAAACTTCTCGGCATGCACAAACATCTGAAGGCGCTTGTATTGACGCATATCGAACCGCGTCTTCTTATAGACTCCGCGCGCGTCGTTTGGCGAGAGGTCGGTGATGCGCATCTGCAACGACTGCTCGTTCTCCTGACGCACCTGTGTCTGGCTCGGGTCGCGTTCACGCTCGACGCCCGGAGGCAGGATATAGTTGACAGGAGTCTTGTTGGCATTCTCCTCCACATTAACGACTGACATTTCCAGCAGGGTCGAAGTCGTCGTTGGCGGCAATGCCGGGTCATAGAGTTCCTTCTTGTACTTGCGCCAGTCGCCTCGAACGAGTTCAAGTGTTCCGAAACGCAGATTCACAGTGTCCTCGAAGTTAGTGAGGAACATACGCATGAATCTTATTGACTTGAAGTTGTTTATCGTTCCATAGCTCTGGTCGTAATCCTTAACAGGTATCTTGAACTGATACCATGTCACCTGCTCGGTCTTGCCGTTCTTCAGTGTCACATTCACCGAGAGCTTGTCGGAAATGTAGTTCTTGCCGACTTGCATATCCTCAGGACGCAGAGAGACTTTGTACTCGAAATACTTCTCATACTCGTTCATGTTGTTGTCCTGGTTTATGTCCTCGACGTTAGGTATGTTCGTTGCCGAGTTGGTGTACGACTCGGAAGACGTTGACACAGGCGAGTTGCCCTCCATGCCGTTGTATCTCTTGTATCGGTTGAGTATGCTGGTCTGGGCGTCGTCATAGTCGCTGCCCTGGTAGTAATGGTAGTTATCGCCGGCAGGGTCGTTGATTGGAGAGAACGGGTCTTTCTCCATCTCACTTATGTACTCTGGAGCCACCTTGGCTCTGAACTTTTCAACGAAGTCGCTATACGTCGGGAACGTCAGCTCATCTGCAGTTGACAATCCGTCTATACCTATATCCTGGTATTTACGCGCGCTTTCGTCGTTATCGAAGGCATTGACTGTCGATTGTGTCTTTGGTATGCGTCCCCACACCGAAGTCACGGTCTGAGTCGTGTCGCCCGACGCTGAATAACCATTCTCGAACGACTTCTTGCCGTCCTTGAGTATATCCTCGGATATTTCTCCCAAATCGAAATACAAGTCACCGCCCTTGGCTGTCTTCTTGTACACAAACGGATCCATCATCCAGAACTCGATGTACTCGATATTCGACGCCTCGAAGTCGGTCACGTCCAGCTTTCTCATGATACCGCCCCAACGAGACGATGGGTTAAGCAGTGTACCGTCCGAAGCTATGTTGTCAACATCAAGGTTGTACGGTCCTCTCTCCTTTGGGTAATAAGCAAGGTTCAGCACTGTAAGCGTGTTGGACTGACCGCTTATCGGCTCACGGTTAGGGAATATCTCCTGCTCCGATATTTCACGCACGAAATGGTTGGACAGCTGGTTCACGTCCTTGCGGATGTGCGAAGGTGTCGTCGATGTGCTGCGTGTGAAGAGAGGGTCGATGGTAAACCACGAGAGCAACGCACGGTTCTTGCCGTAAGCGATGTCGTTGATGAGCTTGCCTTCGTTGAACATGCCTTGCGGCGTACTCGCCAGGAACCATGAGTAAGGATACAGGATGTTGATTGATGTCTTGGATGCCTCGAAGTCGTCGATGTACGCATATCCGGCATCACCAATAGCTTTCTGGTGGCCTGGTATCAACTGGGCGAACTCTCCGTTTATTATGAACGACGACGGTGCCTTTGCCTCAAGGAACGGTATCTTGTCGAGCAGATTGGTTATCATCTGGCTCTCGCGCTTATATGCGATATTCGCGCCCCAGATTGTGTTGGAAATCGGCTCCTCGCCTGCCGAAACTTTGGTCGTGAGCGGCTTCTCGCTCAAGTGCATAACCGTCGCTCCGACACTGAAGTCCTTGCTGAATGCGTACTCAAGGTGGGTTCCGAGCAATGTCTTGCGCTGCATGCTAAACAACGACTGGCTCTCGAGCGAGACGTCGATTGATGTTCCCGACTCGATAATGGACTGATTCAGAATCGTCACCGTACCCATAGTGTAATCGACGGTGTAATCGACGTTCTCGGTAAGCGTGACTCCGCCTGCCGTTACGCTGACCGATCCCTTAGGCACGTTCATCGCCCCAAGGCTTATCTCCGAATTGGAACTGCCCTTGCACTCGCCTCGCAGAGTGAACTTGTTGTGCTCAGAGTATTCCTCAGCATCGGTTTTTGTGTATTCATACAGCTCCTGGAAAACGTACTTCTGGGCTATGGCGTCGTTGCCTATCTTAGACGCAAGGTAGCTTCCGAACGGCTCCAGCACAGGGAAAATGATGCGTCCGGTAGATGGGATTATCGTGAATCCGTCCACATAGTCGAAGTTGCCGTCGGGACGGAGGCGGTTTCTTTTGTCCAGACGGTCAAGCCCCATAACCTGAATGAGAGGCTTGTTCTGCACATTTCCTTCTGGTATGGAGTTTATGTAAACGCCGGACGAGTCGCTCTGGTAGAGCACGTTGAAGTCGAAATCGTCCGCCTGTATCTGCGATGTTCCCAATGAATAGACGTTCTTCATCATCAGATCCCAGTTAGGAAGCTCTGGCGAGAACGCAGTTCCTTTTATAAGCTTAAGCACCAAGGCGTTAGGCGCTTCCACACCATCGGACGAGAACTCGCCGACCTGATAGACCTTGCCGCCGTAGGTGTATTCGAATGCGACAGCCAGAACCTCGTCGGCGTTGAGCTGGCTACGCAACGATATGTATCCGAGCTGCTTGTTCACGATGAACTCGTTCTCGTTCAGTCGCCTTGCGCTCTCGAGTTTCTCGTAGTCCTCGCCTCCCACGACATCGGTCGATGACTCTGGGAAAGCGACCTGCATCACAGAATTGAACTTGTCTATGTCGCGCAAGCCGTCAAGCGCAACGACATCCTCATACAATGAGTTCGCTTTGTTGGAAGGCAATCCGGGAGCCTTCACTGTCCACACCGTGTTCTTTATCTTGTCGGTTTCGCCGAGGTCCAGGAACGCCACGACGTTGCGGCTTTGGTCGAAGTTCGCCGTCTTGTTGGTTATCCACACCTCCACCCTGTTTATCTCCACTCCTGTAGAGACATAAGGCAGTTTGCTCATGCCCTTCTCGTAATTGTCTCTGAAGTACTGCGACAAGAAGAAATGGCGATTCTCGTCATAGTCAAGAGCATCCACCTCGAAAGCCGTTTTCTGCGCGCCGTTCTTCAGGCTTATGGTCTTGCTCTCGCTCTCCTGCTGGCTGACCACCGCATTGATGCTCAGCTTGCCGAACTGCAAGTCAGCACGAATACCGAACAACGCCGAACTTCCGCGTATGAGTGACGTGTTCAGCGGCAACGACACGTTACCTGCCTCCAGTTTCTTTATGATGTCGTCCTCCTTGCCTTCGTAGGCGAGCTTCACTTTGGACTGGTCGAAGTCAAAAGACGCCTCGGTGTTGTAGTTCAGACCGAAGTTCACACGGTCGCCCACTTTTCCTGTCACGTTCAACTGGATTTTCTCGTCGAAGTCGAATACCGGAGACGGTTTTCTCAATCTTTCGGACAATGCCGGGTTCTGTATTCTGTTGATTTTGAATCCGAACAGCAACTCTGCCGAACCCTGCATTTTAAGCTGCACACCGCCCGGACCGAAGACCTTCTCCGCCTTTCCGAGTCCGAAGTGTATGTCGCTCAATGAGAACTTCTTGCTCTTTTCCCTGTTTGTTTCCTCGCTTATGCGGTCGCGCCAATAGTCGCGCATGGACTGCTTTGTGCTATAGTCCATATACTCGTCCTCGGTCATCGAGAACGGAGTGACGAGGTCCTCGTCGCCTACTTTTGTGCGGAAGAAATACAGTCCTGTGGTCGGATCGAACTCAATGCCAGAGCTCACGCCGCTTGGGTCTGGCACGTCAATAGGATATTTTTCGTCCATTGATTCGGACGTAATTTCTGACGTGTTCTTGACGCCATAGCGCGATGCAGACGGTTTGTCATCTGTTTCGTAATCGTCTTCGGAAGTCAATGAAATGTCGGACCCAGCAGGACGTGAATACACTCCCACTGCGGTTGTCAGAGCGACAATGGCCGCCAAAGCGATGATTATTTTCTTAAAGTAGTTCAAGCCCTGCTCAAGAAAGTAATTTAAATCATTTTCAACGCCAACTTCACCAACTGACCAACAGGAACATCTGGGGACTGCTCGCTCGCTTTTTCTACCGCCTTCTTTGCCTGCTGAGCGCCGAATCCCAGCATCACAAGCGCCTGGACAGCCTCTTCCATTTCCTCGCTCGACTTGCTTATGCTGCCAACTGCCTGAATATCCGCTATCTCGAGCTTGTCGAGTTTGTCCTTTATGTCAACGATTATTCTTTCCGCCGTCTTGGCGCCTATGCCTTTGACCGACTTCAATGCCTTGACATCGCCAGCGAGTATGACGCTTTTGATTTCAGGCGAAGTCATAGACGACATGATGATGCGCGCCGTGTTTGCGCCGACACCCGACACCGACAGCAGCAACAGAAAGAGCTTTCTGTCCGTCTTGTTCTCGAAGCCGTAGAGAAGATGGGCATCCTCTCTTATGGCCTCATAGATATAGAGTTTCGTATCCTTCACACCGGAAAGAGCCGAATATGTCTGCAAAGTTATGTTCACACTGTAACCGATACCGCCCTGCTCTATCACGGCCTCGGTTGGCGAGAGCTCCACAAGAGTTCCCTTTATATAGTCTATCATTTACGTGTCTTTTGGGTTGTAAATAGCAAAGTTATCATTTACAAACCTAATAGGCAAATAAATAGACATTACATAATCATTTTTTAGTCTTTTAACAAGAGATTTAGCACGCTTGGAAAATGTGCCTTGACCGCTACTTTATGATTCCGTTTCTACGCAGAAGAGCATCGGTCTTAGGCTTTCGACCCATGAATTTCTTGTAAAGCGCCATAGGATGCTCGCTGCCGCCCTTTTCCAGCACCTCGCGTCTGAATTTCTCTGCCAGTTCTCTGTTGAATATTCCGTTCTGCTTGAACACAGAGAACACATCGGCATCCAGCACTTCCGCCCACTTGTATCCGTAATACCCCGCAGCATAGCCTCCGTCGAATATGTGGCTGAACTCCACGCTCATGCACGTGCCATCGACCTCTGGCAGCACGATCGCCTTGCTCCACGCCTTGCGCTCGAATGCTGCCACATCGCCTTTGAACTCCTCGGTCTGCATGTGCCAAGCCATGTCCAAATAGCCAAACGACAACTGTCTGAGACAAGCGTATCCTGTGTTGAAGTTCTGTGAAGCGCGGATGTTGTCGATTATCTGCTGAGGTATCTTCTCGCCTGTCTGGTAATGCACTGCGAAACCGTCGAGGAACTCTTTCTCATAAGCCCAGTTCTCCATAAGCTGCGACGGCATTTCCACGAAGTCCCTCTTGACGTTCGTTCCGCTCTGCGACGCGTATTTGCCCTTTGCCAGCATGCCGTGCAGCGAGTGTCCGAACTCGTGCAGGAACGTCGTCAGCTCGTCGAACGTGAGAAGCGCAGGCTTGTCGCCCACCGGACGTGAGAAATTCATCACAAGCGATATGTGCGGACGGCTGTCCACTCCGTTCTCCATACACTGCATCTTGTACTCGGTCATCCATGCGCCGTTGCGCTTGCCGGCTCTCGGATGGAAGTCGGTGTAAAGCACAGCCAGGAACGTGCCGTCGGCATCGTAAACGTCGAAAGCCTCAACATCCTTGTGATAGACAGGTATTTCGCTGTTTTTTCTGAATGTTATGCCGTACAATGAAGTCGCAAGCCCGAACACTGCCTTCTTCACCTTCTCAAGTTCAAGATAAGGCTTTACTATAGAGTCGTTTATGTCGTACTTCTTCTCTTTCAGCTTACGGGAATAGAAACTCCAGTCCCATGGCTGCAAGTCGAAATCGGCTCCATTGTCCTTGGCGAACGACTGCAGCTCAGCCACTTC
>CAMHCZ010000021.1 GCA_946183755.1 uncultured bacterium
TATGTTGTCGTTGCTAATATCGCAATTGACAGCCACATTTTCGTCATTGTGGCGGAAAAGCTCTGCCACAGACATGACACTGTCTGAGATGTTGAGTCTTTCCTTCTGCGCTTCCGGCATCTTGGCGAAGTTGCTGAATGCTGTGGCTATGGCGGATAGCGACTCTATCTGCTCAATCAGCACTTTCGACGACTTGTCGAAGAACTCATCGAAGCGTTCGCTGTCGTTCTCCTTCTTCATCCTCTGCATCATCTGTATTGACAGTTTCATAGGAGTCAGCGGGTTCTTTATCTCGTGTGTCACTTGTCTTGCCATCTGTTTCCATGCCGCCTCGCGCTCGGACTGCGCAAGTTTTTCAGCCGAATCGTTGAGCTCGTCCACCATTATGTTGTACTGCTCGACTAATTTGCCGATCTCGTCGTCCTTGTCATACTGCAGCTTCTCGTTTCTGCCTTTCAGCTGGAATGCGGCGAGTTTGTTCTTTATCTGGTCGAGCGGTCTGGAGAATTGTTTGCTGACGATTATCGAGATCCATGTCGAGATGAGTATAATGACCAAGTAGATGCTTATGGTTATGGCGAGCAGGTTGAACACCTCGTTCCTCAGCCTTTCGTACGAGAAGAACGATGGAACGCAGACATAGCCCAGAAGTTTGTTCGACGAGTTGAGCACAGGCGCGTATGATGCGAAATACTGCAGCTTGCCTATGTGCTCGGTCTGTATCTCCGCATTGTCCGGCGATGTCAGCAGTATAGGGTTTGCGTATGGCGCGGAGATGTTGTGGCTGAATAATGCAGGCTGCGATGTTGCCACGAGTCTGCCGTTTTCGTCGTAAAGGTGGGTGTCGGTCTCGTAAGTGTTGGCGAGGTCCTGGAGGAAGAAGTTCAGGTCTTCGTTAGCCACGTCGTTGAGCGACTGCTTCTTTTTGAATGTGTCCTGTATGTGCTTCTGTATGTAGTGCGTCTTGTTCAGAAGCGCGGTGTTCTGCCTTTTTGCGTACTGGTTTATAAGGTAGATTGATGTCACCACACCGACAATGATGAAGCTTGCCACCAGCATCAGCATGAACGTGATTTGTATCTTCCTTACGAATCCCTTGCTCGGATTCATGTCGGAGCGCGATTTTCTGAACACCAGGAAGAGTGCCTTTGATAGTAGCAGTAGTATAGAACAGATGATGAATGTGTAAATCCAGAAGAAAAGCGCGGAGTTCAGATTGTCGAATCTTTTCTGCGAAATGACAATCTCGTCGCCGTTCTGGCCGATGTAAACGTAATGCGAGAAGAACGATGTGTTCACAGTGAATGTTCTGCTGTCGTTGTCGTGCGACACAGTTTTTGTCGTGTGCAGCCATCTGTCGTTGGCAGGGTAGTGGTATCTGCCTTTCTGTGCTATGCAGATGCCGTTTCTGTATCTGGCCACGGATGTGTTCTCGGTGATGTCCGGTGTGTCATCGGCCGAGAAAAGCGAGACAGGATAGCTGTAGCTGTTCACGCGTGTGTTGGAGCGGAATTCTATGAAAAAAGTCCTGTCCGATGTGGTGAATCTCGCGATGTATTCCGATGTGGTGTATTGGTCGTTGCACAGATAGAAATGCGTGTCTTTTATTCTCTCTGCGTTGGACACGGCTCTGTTCAAATATCTGTACTTCGAAGAGTTTTCTGCTGTGGCAGAAAGCGCGAATTGCGAAATGGTTATGTCGTAGTTATTCCAGAATCCCCGGAAGTATGTCTTGCTCATGTAGTCGCAGAACGCTTCTTGCGATATGGCGCTTATTGTGTCCTGGCTCAGGCTGTCGCTCTTGGCTGGGATGGTGTCGTTCACCGGCACTTTCAGTTCGCTGGCTTGGGTGTCGGTGTCCAGCTTGTCAGGCACGACGTCAATGTACTTGTCGAGCGCAATCTGGTGCTCAAGGTCCTCGAACATCATCTCGGTGAAGATGTTGCTGTCCAGCAGCTCGCTGTTGTCCAGGTTCTCGGCCATGGTCTTGTAGAACGCTTGCTGCTTATCTCTGAGGTTTGATATTGAGAAAAAGACAATAAGCGTGACAAAGGCTGTGGACAGCAGCATAAGATTAGTCACGCTGTAGAAATTATCCTTTGATATTCTCGAAGTGAAATCTATAGCGCTGATTATCACAAAATAGAACAATGCTATCAATGGGCTCGAGAATACTGTCACATGCAGCAGAAGCAACAATACGCTGAAGACTACGTTGGAGATGAGCAGTGCTTTGTTTCCTGTCCGTCTGGCGAGTGTCGATATGCATTTGTGTCTTATGACAAGGAACGATGTCATAAGCATAAACACGATAATTATGAATATGACATTCGGCCACGACAAACGGCTTGAATCCGACATTACGACAGAGAACGTCGAGTTGTATATCAGGTTTTTGAAAATCTCGTAGATGAGTGTGAATATCAGCAGCGATGCCGTTTGCAGCAGTATCAGCGACAGAGTGCTGTGCTTCTCTTTCTTTAATGATGCGAGCCATGTGCCATCCAAAGTTCCGTATCTGGCGAAGAACACAAGCTCTATGGTGACAAGCGCCGTGAAGAAGAGCAGATGTCCGAGCGACGAGAATATGTTTCCCGACGCGTAGTGGATAGGCGAGAACAACTCCATCTGGAACAGCTCCTTAGGCCAGTTGAGATAGAAGCACAGTTCCAGCGCCAGCATCGTTATGGACAGCGAGCACGCGAAGGCTATCAGCGACATTCGTCTCTTGCCAAACAGCCATTTGTAGCTGTTGTTTATGGCGAACAGCAGCATGAAGAATATCAAGGCGATGGCTATGGTGAACAGGTACGAGAACACCTTGTAGCTGTACATTATGCTTTTGTCTGTCTTCAGACTGAAAATGTACTCTCCCTTGTACGAGAACACGGCGTACTCGTCATTCTTGTCGCCGTTGATCAGGCTGACCGTCTTGTCGATGTCAAAGTCCTTGTGGAATCCCGACGACAGATACTCGTTGTCGGTCTTGTACTCATTCTTTATCTTTATCAGTCCGATGATAGTGTAAGTCTTCGCTTCTCTTGTGAACGCCAGCGCGTATGAGTTTGGCAACTGCAGCAACGGCTTGCTTATGTCTATGTCTTTCAGCGACAAAGGCATGCTTGTGGTGTTGTCGGTCCAGAAGACGAGGCGTCCCTTGTTGTAGATGAAGTAGCTGACGCCGTCGTCGCTATTCTGTGGCAGCGAGAACACGTTGCTGTTGGTCAGGTCCTTGCTGTCGGAAGTCTCAATGGCGTTTTGTATCGTGTCCAGCTCGCTGTCGACAGCTCTGCTCTTTATGTTTATCGTGTTCTGAAACGATCTGATGTCAAGGTCGGGGTTCGATGTCGATATGTACGCCTGTCTGAATGCGTAGGCCAATATTACAAGAACAACGAAGGCTATGACGCTGAATTTGTTCTTTTTGATTATGTCTTTTATGCTGACCATAGTTTCTTTCTCGTTTTTTCTGTTCGGTTGCATTATTCATGGTGATAATGCTCGCCTTTTATTATTGTGAAGGCGCGATACAACTGTTCCACAAAGAGAAGTCTTATCATCTGGTGGGAAAATGTCATCCTTGATATCGAGATTTTGCCGTGAGCCATGTCGTATATCTTCTGCGAGAATCCGAACGGACCGCCGATGACGAAGACGATTCTTTTCCTTGTCGAAGCCATCTTCTTTTCTATGTAACTCGCAAATTCAGTAGATGTGAACTCTTTGCCTTTCTCGTCGAGGAGTATTACCTCGTCGTTAGGCTCCAGGCTTTTCAGTATGGTTTCCGTGTCTTTCTCCTTCTGTTGCTCGATGCTTAGGCTTTTGGCGTTTTTCAGTTCAGGGAGAGTGGTCACAGAGAAGTCTGCGTAATGCGTCAGTCGTCCGACGTAGTTGCTTATTCCCTCCTCGAGGTATTTCTCGTTGGTCTTTCCAACTTGTATGAGTGTTATCTTCATAAAGTAAAAGCCTGATTTCGTATGCAAAAATAATAATCTTTAAATCAAGCTTGAAAAGTTCTTTTTATATATTGTCCTGCGATTTGCAATAACTCATATTTGGTATTATTTTTGCATCCCAAAGCAATAGACAAAAAGCATACGCTTTCCAACATCTATTGAATGCTATGAGACATACAATATTATTGACAATCGCAATTACGTTCTTATCTGCATTATCTGCATTTTCACAGGATAAAGTCCAGTTGTTCGACGCTTTCAAGAATGCTGATGCAAATGCCATATCAACGTATTTCAATGATAATATAGAAATGACCTTGCCAAATGCCCAGAACTTCTTCACCAAGAGTCAGGCAAGAGGCATACTTGCGGATTTCTTCAAGAAAAACCAGGTGTCGGATTTCACGGTCCTGCATACTGGCAACAAAGAAAACTCCGCTTTCACAATAGGCAATCTCAAGACGACAAATGGTGTTTACAGAGTGTCGTTCTTTGCTCGTAAAGTGCCTAATGCGACTAAAAAGCAGATTTACCTTTTAAGAATAGAGAAATCTTTAGAATCGGAAAAATAATAAAAGCACAATGGAGGAATTGTCTTATTTGAACCAGATAAAATATTGGTTCGCGGAAGATATAGGTGACGGAGACCATACATCATTATCATGCATACCTAACGACGCAATGGGCAAACAGCAGCTCATCGTCAAGGAAGAAGGAATATTGGCAGGCGTGGAAGTCGCAAAGCAGATATTCCATTATTTTGATCCAGAGATAAAAGTCGAGACATTTATAGAAGACGGCGCCGAAGTCCATGTCGGCGATGTCGCTTTTGTCGCGTCCGGCAGGGTCGTGTCGCTCCTGCAGGTTGAGCGTCTGATGCTCAATATCATGCAAAGAATGAGTGGTGTGGCTACAACAACACATAAATATGTGGAATTATTGAAGGGCACTAAGACAAGAGTTCTTGACACAAGAAAAACCACTCCAGGACTTCGAATGCTTGAAAAGGAGGCTGTGCGCATCGGTGGCGGAACAAACCATCGCATAGGGCTTTTCGACATGATACTTATAAAGGACAATCATGTGGATTTCGCTGGAGGCATAACTGCGGCGATTACTCGTGCCAAGGAGTATTGCAAGGCTAAGGGCAAGGATCTTAAAATAGAGATAGAGGTCCGCAACTTCGATGAGCTGCAGGAGGCTCTGGACTGCGGACTGATGCAGAGAATCATGCTTGACAACTTCTCTGTCGAGGACACCAAGAAGGCTGTGGACATAATCGCAGGAAAATACGAAGTTGAGTCTTCTGGCGGTATCACGAAGGATACATTGAGGAGTTATGCCGAGTGCGGTGTTGACTTTATATCCGTAGGGGCGCTGACTCATTCAGTTAAGTCGCTGGATTTGAGCTTTAAAGCCGTTAAGTGAAGAGTTGTGTAAAGACACGTTGTGTTAAAATTTATAGATTTATAGAGAATTGATTTGGAATAAAGAAAAAATATCTAATTTTGCGTCCTAATAAATGGATAAATTAGATATTTTTCACAATACAAACGATGAAACGAGTTTTTGCACTTTTTGTTATGGCGGTATGTGCTTGTGTATGTGCATATTCTGTTCAGATAGAAGGTCTTTATTATAATCTCAATGCTGTTGATCAGACAGCGTCAATTACGGCTTCTCCACAAAAGGATTATGCCGGCGAAATAGTGATTCCAGAGAGTGTTGTTTATAAAGAAAAGGAATATAGCGTCACATCTATAGGCAAGAACGCATTTAGATCTAACGCAGGATTGACAAAGGTTGTGATTCCTGCATCTGTAGATTCAATCGCATCTTATGCTTTTTATGCCGCAACTGGGCTTGAGGAAGTTGTTATGCAGAACTCGGTGAGGGTTATTTGCGACAATGCATTCGGCTATTGCTCGAAGTTGCAAAAAATAAATATGTCAAGCGCTTTGCAGAGTGTTGGCAATTCTGCGTTTCTCGGTTGCTCTTCGCTTACTAACGTGGAGTTCTCAAATTCGGTTAAGAGTTTCGGAACTTCAGTTTTCTACGGTTGTTCGGCATTGAAGTCTGTAGTGTTGCCAAACAGTATAACTTGCATACCTAAAAATACATTCTATAAGTGTTCTGCATTGGAGACAGCGGAGATTCCAGCTTCAGTAGAGGTTATTGAAGAAGGAGCATTTTCTGCATGTAAGGCGTTGAAGGGACTGAATCTCCCATCTTCGCTTAGAAAGATTGGAGCGAAGGCGTTTTCTGGTTGCAAGGCAATTACCCATGTGGAGTTTCCTGATAATATTGACACAATACAAGCGAATGCATTCCAGGCATGCTCTTCTTTGATCGAGGTTGATTTCAATAATGTAATATGTATAGGAGATTATGCATTCTCTCCTTGTCCAATTAAAAATCTTGATTTCAACCCAGGACTGGATAGCATCGGAAAGGGCGCATTTCAAGGAAACCCCGCGGTGGAGGATTTGGTGTTACCTGAAGCGCTAAAGACCACCGGTAAGGTTGCTTTTGCAGATTGTAAGAATCTTAAGACAGCAGATTTGAAGAATCTGACCTATTTGAACAATAAGATTTTGACAGCGTGCTTTAAATTGGAGGATGTTACTCTTTCGTCAAGTGTTGAGTATGTTGCAAACGATGCGTTTGACAGAGATTCTTTGTTGCGTTATGTTTTTGTACACCATGAAGGACAGACTCCTTCGGCATTCACTGATTGCTATTTCGCAGATGAGAATCTGACACACAATGTGACTATATATGTGCAGGATGATTTGGTTGACCAGTTCAAGACAGAATTGACAAACTTCAATGGTTCAATAAGAGGTTTTGAAGAGTCAACCCCAGTTTTCGTGAAGTATGTGAAGAGCATCAATGCGAAGAAGCTGGTGCCTGTGTCAGTGAAGATAATCACTAATATCGCATGTGAATGGTCGATAGATGGCGTTTTGCCTGATGGATTGACAGGAACTGTGAGTGAGGATGGTTTCGTATATACAATAAGCGGAACTCCAACAGCGGTGTTTGATGTGACAGAGTATCAGGTGACAGCTAAGTCGCATGGTTTCAAAGTGTCGGACGACTTGACAATCAAGGTAGATGCTGTAAGTCCATATATTGAGATTCCTGATAATGTAAATCAGTCATTGACAGCTGACAATCTTGAAATAGAGGATATTGTTTTCACAACAAATGACCCAGATGCGGTGTTTGAGGTAGATGATCTTCCAGAAGGATTGTCTGCAGTGCAGGATGGGGCTACATTCACAATAAGCGGTTCGGTGCCTTCTGGTGAGGAGGTCTATGAATTCGTGGTGAGGGCTATCGCTGACGGCATGGAGTCTGAGGCATATTGTGTGATAGAAGTGGCTCAGGAAGAAGAGGAGGACCCTTCAGATGATTTGAATATCGCTTGGACACAGGACAAAAGCTCTGTATCTGTATCTAATGTAGAGGTTGAGAGCATGGCGCTTTATACCGCATCGGGTGCTTTGGTTAGAAATAGTAATACTAATAAGATATCGACAGCTTCTATAAAGAAAGGCGATGTGTTCATGGTCTCAGTTCGGATTGCCGGTTTAGACCGTTGGGTAACAAAGAAATTCATCAAGTAATAATCGACTAATAGATAACAGAAAGTCCAGGCTGAACGCTTGGACTTTTTCGCTTTTATGGGATATGGTGGGCGTAATGCGGACTACATATCAATGAAATTGAGTATATTTGCATTTTACGATATAACAAACAATCAAAAAAATTTATGAGTACAGAACTTAGTGAGCAGGAGTTGCAGCGCAGACAAAGTCTGGAATCCTTGCGTGCGATGGGGATAAATCCATATCCAGCAGAAGAGTATAAGGTAACAGCATATTCACAAAATATAAAAGACGAGTTCAAGGACGGCGAGAACCCTGAAATATCGATAGCAGGACGTATAATGAGCCGTCGAATAATGGGCAAGGCTTCGTTTGTGGAGCTTCAGGACTCAAAGGGCAGAATACAGGTTTATGTGAGCCGCGATGATATAAACACA
This sequence comes from uncultured bacterium, assembly GCA_946183755.1. GTDB lineage: Bacteria > Bacteroidota > Bacteroidia > Bacteroidales > Paludibacteraceae > UBA4363. The sequence goes on from CAMHCZ010000021.1 coordinate 8,008, forward strand.
GAGGCGTGCCCGGATATGTACAACGTCGTATTCAAGAAACTGCTTGATATAGGCGATTTCGTCGGCATAAAGGGATTTGTGTTCAGAACACAGACTGGCGAGATTTCTGTTCATGCTAAGGAGCTTACTGTGCTCAGCAAGTCGTTGCGTCCGCTGCCGATAGTGAAGTATAAGGACGGTGTGGCATACGACAAGTTTGATGACCCAGAGCTTCGTTATCGTCAGAGATATGTTGACTTGGTGGTGAACGACGGAGTCAAGGATACATTCCTTCAGCGTGCGACCGTTGTGCGCACACTGCGTAAGGTGCTCGATGAGGCTGGCTATACCGAAGTGGAAACCCCAACACTGCAGATGATTGCAGGTGGAGCGTCAGCACGACCATTTATAACGCACTTCAACGCCCTTGATCAGGATATGTACATGCGTATCGCCACAGAGCTTTATCTGAAGCGACTCATTGTTGGCGGTTTCGAGGGGGTTTACGAAATAGGCAAGAACTTCCGCAACGAGGGCATGGACCGCAACCATAACCCTGAGTTCACTTGCATGGAGCTTTATGTGCAGTACAAGGACTACAACTGGATGATGTCGTTCACAGAGAAACTGCTGGAAACAATATGTATAGCAGTGAACGGCAAGCCAGAGCGCGAGATTGACGGCAATGTCGTTTCGTTCAAGGCTCCTTACCGTCGCTTGCCTATCCTTGAGGCCATTCAAGAAAAGACAGGCTTCGACTGCAACGGCAAGACCGAGGAGGAAATACGCGACTTCTGCAAGTCCAAAGGCATGGACGTGGACGAGACAATGGGCAAAGGTAAGCTCATCGACGAACTCTTCGGCGAGTTCTGCGAGGGCACATTCATCCAGCCTACATTCATAACAGACTATCCAGTAGAGATGTCGCCGCTGACAAAGATGCACCGCTCTAAGCCAGGACTGACAGAACGTTTCGAGCTGATGGTTAACGGCAAGGAGCTGGCTAACGCATATTCCGAGCTTAACGACCCAATCGACCAGGAGGAGCGCTTCATAGAGCAGATGAAGCTCGCTGACAAGGGCGACGACGAGGCGATGATTATCGACCAGGACTTCCTGCGTGCTTTACAGTATGGAATGCCTCCAACATCAGGTATCGGAATCGGTATCGACCGTCTGACAATGCTCATGACCGGCAAGACATTCATCCAGGAGGTGATCTTGTTCCCTCAGATGAAGCCAGAGAAGAAGCCAGTGAAGGACTCAGCCGACAAATACACAGAAATAGGAATCGCAGAAGAGTGGGTTGAGCCGTTGCAGAAAATGGGCTTCGACCAGGTGGCTAAACTGAAGGGACTGAATCCAAACAAGTTGTTCCAGGATATGTGCGGATACAACAAGAAGAACAAGCTCGGTCTTCAGAATCCATCGAAGGAAGACATTGAGAACTGGGTGAAATAACACGGAGTATAAACGAAAAGATATAATATGGGATTTCCAGGAACAGTAGCTGTGATGGGCGGAGGAAGCTGGGCGACTGCCATTGCCAAGATGGTGTTGTCAACTCAGCCAGAGATAATGTGGTACATGCGTCGTCAGGAGCAGATTGACGACTTCAAACAGCAGAGCCGCAATCCTTCATACCTCACAGGCGTGAAATTCGATACATCTCGAATTCATTTCACATCAAAGATAAACGAGGTGGCAACAAAGGCAGACACGCTGATATTCGCCATGCCGTCGCCATTCCTCAAAAACCATCTCAAGAAACTCAGAAAGCCGATAAAGGACAAGTTCGTCATATCTGCCATAAAAGGTATCGTGCCGGACGAGAACATGATTATGACCGACTTCTTCCACCAGTGCTATGGCGTGCCGGAGGAGAATCTTGCTGTGCTTGCTGGTCCGAGCCATGCCGAGGAGGTGGCTATGGAGCGCCTGAGTTATCTGACATTCGGATGCAAGGACAGAGAGAAGGGCAAGGAAGTGTGCAAGCTGTTCAACTCGCACTATATAATATGCAACACGACCGACGATGTGCAAGGCATAGAGATAGGCTCAGTAATGAAGAACATAATGGCGATAGCTGCTGGAATATGCCACGGATTGAAGTACGGCGACAACTTCCAGGCTGTGCTTATATCCAACGCTATAGCGGAAATCAAGCGTTTCTGCAATGCGGTATATCCGTTGCAGAGAAACATCGACGACTCCGCTTATCTTGGCGACCTGCTCGTTACCTCATACTCGAAATTCTCGAGAAACCGTCTGTTCGGAACCATGATAGGCAAGGGATATTCGGTTAAAGCCGCTCAGATAGAGATGGAGATGATAGCCGAGGGATATTACGCAGCCAAGTGTATCAGGGAGATGAACGACAATTACCACGTCGTGATGCCTATAACCGACGCTGTATATAACATTCTCTATAACCACATATCTCCTGCCATCGAGATAAGAGAATTGGCTATAAAGCTCAGATAAATTGTCAAACCTTAAAATATAACACTATGAAGAATATTACACTTTCAGTAGAAAAGGTTTTGGGTTTCATACCTCAGGAGAAGATCAACTCATGCGCCGACGCTGTGGCTAAGGCTCAGGCTGCGCTTGAGGATGGAACAGGAAAGGGAAACGACTTCCTCGGATGGTTGCATCTGCCATCTTCTATCACTGACGCTGACCTCAAGGACTTGGAAGACACAGCAAAAGGTCTGAGAGAAAGTTGCGAAGCTGTTGTAGTGGCAGGAATCGGAGGCAGCTATCTCGGCGCAAAGGCTGTGATAGAGGCTCTGCAGAGTTCTTTCCAATGGCTCAAGGAGAAGAAAGGTCCAGTTATCCTTTTCGCGGGAAATAACATTTCGGAGGATTACTTGGCTGAACTGCTTGACCTGCTCAAAGGCAAGAAGTTCGGCATTATAAACATATCAAAGTCGGGAACAACAACAGAGACCGCTCTGACTTTTCGCCTTCTTAAGACTCTGCTCGAGCAGCAGGTTGGCAAGGACGAGGCAAGAAAGAGAATCGTGGCTATAACCGACTCAAGCAAGGGCGCTCTGCGCAAACTCTCAACACAGGAAGGCTACAAGACATTCGTCATTCCTGACAATGTGGGCGGACGTTTCTCTGTGCTCACCCCAGTTGGATTGCTGCCAATCGCAGTCGCAGGATTTGACATCCGTGCTTTGGTGGCTGGTGCTGTGGAGATGGAGAACAAGTGCGCAAACAGCGTGAAGTTCGAGGAGAACCCAGCTGCTGTTTATGCGGCTACACGCAACCTCCTTTACAAGGACGGCAAGAAGATAGAGATACTCGTGAATTACCATCCTAAGCTCCACTTCCTCGCAGAGTGGTGGAAGCAGCTCTACGGCGAGAGCGAGGGCAAGGACAAGAAGGGACTGTTCCCTGCGTCTGTGGATTTCACAACCGACCTGCACTCTATGGGACAGTGGATTCAGGACGGCGAGAGAATAATCTACGAGACAGTGATTTCTGTGGAGACTCCTGTCAAGAAACTTGAGTTCCCAAGCGACGCAGAGAACCTCGACGGACTGAACTTCCTCGCAGGAAAGAGAATCGACGAAGTGAACAAGATGGCAGAGCTGGGCACACAGATAGCCCACGTGGACGGCGGTGTGCCAAACATCCACATCTCAGTGCCAGAACTGACTGAGGCTTACATCGGTCAGTTGATTTACTTCTTCGAGAAGGCTTGCGGCATAAGCGGTTATCTGCTTGGCGTCAACCCATTCGACCAGCCGGGCGTTGAGGCTTACAAGAAGAACATGTTTGCGCTGCTCGAGAAGCCTGGATATGAGGCAGAAACAGCAGCTATGAAGGCAAGACTTGGAAAGAAATAAATATTTTTCTTGTAGAATAATGACAAGCGCTGTGGAGAAATCCGCAGCGCTTTTTTTGTGTCTAAGTGATGCCGTGCTTTCATTTCTATTGTTATATTTGCACATATCAGGATGTGAAACCTCGAAAAAAAACATATTTAGAAAACAGAAAACAGTAAGATAGAAAAGACATATTGATAAAGCGTTTTAAGCTAAAATCTTGAGTTTGACTGAAACCTGAACAATTTTAGTTACCACACCAAGAACAAAGCCAAAAGACGCTCACGCTTCTCAGCGTGGGCTTTTGTTCGTATATATTTGGTGTGGTATAGGTAGTTCAGGACCTCAGTTACTCAAATAGAAGCGAGAAAGTTCCACGCTTTTCTTTTGTCTATAAACCAGCCAGCACAGGAACTTGCGGAGGCATCTGAAAATCCGTGAAAAGAGTAGGGAAAAGAAAATTTTTTAGCGATATGAAAAAATTAATCTATCTACTTATGTCACTTTCGTTTGTGGCATTTGCGTCGTGCAGTGACGACAAAGAGAATGAGCAGTCGGGACCAGGAAATGTCCCAGAAAACAGTTCTTCAGTTCTTTCTTCTTCTGGCAAGGAAAAAGGACATTCTTATGTTGACCTCGGCTTGCCATCAGGTACTCTTTGGGCGACTTGTAACGTTGGCGCAGCCACTCCGCAGGATTATGGTAATTATTATGCTTGGGGCGAGATCACAACGAAGGAGGAGTATTCATGGAATACCTACAAGTACGGAAGTGGTCTTCTCCTGATGACCAAGTACTGCGACAATAGTGAATGTGGTAAGGATGGCTTCACTGATAACAAAACAACTCTTGAACTTTCAGACGATGCGGCTTATATGAACTGGGGCGGCAAGTGGCGCATGCCAACCAAGGCACAGCAGGACGAGCTTTACGACCAGTGCTATTGGGTATGGACAGAGAGCTACAACAACTTAAATGTAGCTGGCTATATAGTGTATAAAGCAAAGAATTCAAGTGACAAGGGAGTGAAAGTGTATTCAAGCGGAGCTCCGTCTTCTTCATACACCCTTTCTGACGCTCATATTTTTCTGCCAGCTGCGGGCGTTCGCAGTAATGGCACCCTCATCGTTGACGACCTCTACGGTGCCGGGTCTAACGGCTTCTATTGGTCCTCGTCGCTGCAAGATGACCTTCCGTCTGGCGCGTGGTACGTCAACTTCCATTCAGGTAGCGTGTACTACAACGGCGGCTACGGTGTCCGCCTCTACGGTGCGTCTGTGCGCGCGGTGATTTCTGGAAATAAGTGAAACTTAAAAACTGAATACTATGAAAAAATTAATCTATTTACTTATGTCACTTTCGTTTGTGGCATTTGTGTCGTGTAGTGACGACAAGGCGTTATCAGAAAGCGGTAGCAATAGTGACTCTAACGGCAATGTTTCTGCCGTTTCCGTTTACAAATCTGGTACAGAGGATGGTCACGACTATGTTGACCTCGGTTTGACTTCTGGTACACTTTGGGCAACAGCCAACGTGGGTGCAAAAACACCGCAAGACTATGGCAACTATTACGCTTGGGGCGAAACTACAACAAAGGCAAACTACAGTTTGAGCACCTATCTTGACGGCAACATAGCAAGGGAATCCGACTGCGGAACAGACAAGGATGCCCTTAAAGGTGTGACCGACATAGTCGGCACGCAGTATGATGCAGCCCAAGCCAATTGGGGTGGCAAGTGGCGAATGCCTACAAAGGCTCAGCAGGACGAACTCCGCAGCGAGTGCTATTGGGTATGGACAGAGAGCTATAACGGCTCAGACTTGAGAGGTTACATTGTCTATAAAGCAAAGAATTCAAGTGACAAGGGGAAACAGGTTAACTCAGGTGCTACTCCATCATCTTCGTATACACTTAGTGATGCTCACCTTTTCCTGCCTGCTGCGGGCGCTCGCAGCGCCAGCAGCCTCATGTCTGCTGGCGCTTACGGCTACTATTGGTCTTCGTCGCTGGATAATGACTATCCGCTATTCGCGTGGGATATCTACTTCGATTTAGACTTCGTGGATAGCTACCGCGGCTTATTTCGTTACTCTGGTCAGTCGGTTCGCGCGGTTATTCCCGGGAAATAAGTAAAAATTAAAAACTGAATACTATGAAAAAATTAATCTATTTGCTTATGTCACTTTCGTTTGTGGCATTTGCGTCGTGTGAGGATAAGGATAGTCCAAATGATGGAAACGGCAGTATGTCGGAAAACAGCTCGTCAGTTTCTTATTCATCTGGTACAGAAGAAGGACATGTTTATGTTGATCTAGGTCTGCCATCAGGTACACTTTGGGCAGCTTGTAATATTGGCGCAGCCAAGCCATGGGATTATGGCAACTACTACGCTTGGGGGGAAACTACGATTCGTGATGTCACCAGTTGGCATAATTATTTGGATGGCAATATGTTAAATGATGACGATTGCGGAACAGATAAAGACTTGCTTAATGGCGTGCGCGACATAGCGGGTACATCGTATGATGCTGCTAAAACCAATTGGGGCGGCAAGTGGCGCATGCCGACATTAGATGAATTAAATGAACTTAGCAATCAATGTTACTGGGTGTGGACAGAAAGCTACAATGGCTCAAATGTAAAAGGTTACATTGTCTATAAAGCGAAAAGTTCAAGCGACAAAGGAAAAAGGATATATGTTGGAAATACCCCTTCCTCATTGTATTCTCTGAGTGATGCCCATATTTTCCTGCCTTTAACTGGTTGGAAATATCAATATTGGTCATCGTTTCTGTGTTCTTCGGCCTACGCTTATTGCCTTGCTCTTTTTTCTGAAGCAGGCTCTTTGGATGGTGTGTGGCTGGATGAAAGCAAGCGTTTTTATATGCTATCGGTGCGTGCTGTAATTAACAAAAATGTACCTGCAACTTCGACTTATAAATCTGGTACAGAGAATGGCTATGACTATGTTGATCTTGGTTTGCCTTCTGGTACAAAGTGGGCAACAGCCAACGTTGGTGCAAGTAAGCCTCAGGACTATGGCAATTACTACGCCTGGGGCGAGACAACCACAAAGGAAACCTACAACTGGAGCAACTACAAGTACGGCAGCGATTATAACCAGCTGACCAAGTATTGCAACAACAGCTATTACGGCAAAGACGGCTTCACTGACAGCAAGACCACTCTCGACCTCTCTGACGACGCCGCCTACGTTAACTGGGGTGGCAAGTGGCGCATGCCGACCAAGACTCAGCAAAAAGAGCTTTATAATGAGTGCTATTGGGTATTTACAAATAGCTATAACCTTTCAGGCGTTGAGGGTTACATCGTATATAAGGCGAAAACATCAAGTGACAAGGGTAAAAAAATATATGACGGAGAGACTCCATCCTCGTCATACACCCTCTCTGATGCCCATATTTTTCTGCCTGCTGCGGGCTATCGCATCGATGGATACCTCGACTACGCCAGGGAGGACGGCTACTATTGGTCTTCGTCGCTGGATTCCGACATTTCGTTCCACGCGTGGGCCATCTACTTCAATTTATATTATGTGCACGAAGAACATCGCAATATTGACACCGGCGGCGACGGCGATGAAATGCGCTACTATGGTCAGTCTGTGCGCGCGGTCTTTAAATAACTATATATAGTAATCACATAAAAATAAGATTATGGAAGGTGTGAAAATGAATGTAACGAGAACTTTGCACCCGATAGGTCAGGGCGCTTTTTATACTGAGAAATTTGAATATGAGGGTGGACAGTGCAATGTGGTGTTTGATTGTGGAGGAAGAGCGCTTTCTGTTATAGAAGAAAGAGTAAAAAAATATTGTAAGCGCTTGTCTCGCGAACAAAAAGTAGAAAAGCCAACAATAGACGCAGTATTCATTTCTCATTTTCATGAAGATCATGTGAATGGGCTTGAGACATTGCTTAATAAAGC
>CAMHCZ010000022.1 GCA_946183755.1 uncultured bacterium
CTCGTGGTCATAGACGAAAAGGCACGCTCCTGCTATCAGCTGACCGTAGATTTTGCCCCACGCAGCCTTCGCCCAGCCTGTGTCAGCCACAGTCAGGTGCAGGCTCTCGTCGTTCAGATGATGCCAGATGTACGCTGTGGAAATGTGTCCGAGCGGATATGTGAAGTCATGTATCACCATCTTAGGCTCGCCTGTCGTGCCGGATGTGAAGTACATCAGCATTATGTCGCTGTTGGAGTTCACCTTCTCTGGACGGACAAACGGCGCGGCGTTGTCAAGTCCCTTGTGGAAGTCGTCCCAGCCGCCTGGAATCTCCGGTCCGACCGATATTATGTGCTTCACTGTCGGACATTTAGGCAGCGCCTTCTCTATGTGCTCCACTATCACGTCATTGCCCACACAGACGATGGCCTTGATGTCCGCCGCGTTGCAACGGTAGATTATGTCCTTGTCGGTCAGCAAGTGTGTGGCAGGTATAGCCACGGCGCCAATTTTATGGAGCGCTATCATGGAAATCCACCACTCGTAGCGTCGCTTCAGGATGAGCATCACCATGTCACCCTTGCCTATGCCGAGGCTCTGGAAATAAGACGCCGCCTTGTCGGTCAGCTCCTTCAGACGGGCGTATGTGAAGTCGATATGCTCGCCTTTGTCATTGGTCCAGCAGATGGCTCTTTTCTGTGGCTGTTCAGCCGCATAAGCATCCACCACGTCGTAAGCGAAATTGAAATTGTCAGGAACTATAACTTTGTAATTCTTCACAAAGTCCTCATGCGAAGAGAAAGATGTCTGTTTTAAAAATCTCTCTACCATTTGTTTTAATGCTTAATTAAAACTAAAGCGCTATGCTAAGAAATTTCACGGTCTTGTCGCCCACTGGCTTCATGCCGTGCGGTTTGCGTGCGTTGAAGTATATGCTGTCGCCTGCCTCCAGACGCTCCACGCTGTCCTCAACCTTCACCAGAAGAGTGCCTTCTATCACCAAGTCAAGCTCGTCGGAATCATGCGTGTTCAGCGAGAACGCCTCATCGCCATTCATAGGCTCGGCAGTGACCAGGAAGGGACTTCCGCTGGCGTTCTTGAACGTTCCCACCAGCGACTGGTAAACATACGGAGACTTACGCTTCACCACGACACCCTTGCCGCTGCGCACCACAGAGTAAGGCACCTCGTGAGTGTCTTCGCCGGAAATCAGCGTCTGCATATCGACATTGAAACCCTTGGCCACCGAATAGAGGAAACTCATCGGTATGTCACAGTTGCCGCTCTCGTAAGCGACATATTTCTCAGCCTCGATGCCAAGCTTTTCCGCAGCCTGCTCCTGAGTCAGCTCCAAAGCGTCTCTCAGTCCGTGCAAGCGCTCTGCTATTTCTTTAATCTGCTGTTCGTACATTATTCTCAATTATTTATGCGACAACTCTGAGTGTCATAAAAGGCAAGACACCAAGACCAACGCTTGTAATTACTTGTTTATCTTGATGCCCTTGATTACGGCGTCGGTGAATCCGTATGCCTCCATCTCGTTCAGTCCCTTGATGGTCCATCCGCCAGGAGTGCAGACCTTGTCTATCTCCACCTCCGGATGGCTGTGGTTCTTCAGCACCAACTGCGCCGCGCCAATCATGGTCTGCGCCACAATCTGGTAAGCCTCGTCAGCACGGAAGCCAAGTTCCACCGCGCCTTCTGCCGATGCGTGAAGATAACGCAGCGCGTACGCTATGCCGCATGAAGCTACTGAAGTCGCAGGTCCCATCATGCTTTCAGGTATCAGCACCGCCTTGCCCATGTCGTCGAACATCTTCAGTATCAGAGCCTCCTGCTCTTTTGTCGCGTTCTGCGAAGAAATGAGCGTCATGCTCTCGCTTATCGACATCGCCGTGTTAGGCATCACACGGAAAGCCGCCAGAGGCTCTTTCAGTATCTTGTTCAGGAATGCGAAGTCGATGCCGGCAGCTATGCAAGCGAAGATTTTGTCCTTTGTCAGCGTGTCGGCTATGCCGGAGAGCACAGGCTCCACCAGCCAAGGCTTCACCGCGAGTATCACGACATCCGACTTGCTTGCCGCATCGTGTCCGTCATTCGCTGTGTTGATAGATTTGTATTCTGCTTTGAGTTCGTTGAGTTTAGACTCGTCGAGGTCCACCACTGTGAGGTTCTCCTGTGGGAGTGCGTTGGCAGCCATAAGTCCGCGAGCCACTGCGCCGCCAATGTTTCCGGCGCCAATGATAGTTACTTTCATGTTCCTTCTTTTTTACTTCTTCAGCCTTGCGCATTATACTGCAAGGCAAACGCAAAGATAAATCGTTTTTATATCTAATTGACTATTCATTTTGCTTATTTTAGCAACAACAGAAAATAAAGAATCCGTTTTGCTTACTTTTTTATATCTTTGCTATTTAGTATAGTTGCCTGCCTGCTAAAGGCGGCTGATATTAACGCCGAATTTTATATAAATTTCTAATAATAAACACTTTATGAACATTATTGATCAAATTGTTGCGCGTGCGAAAGCAAACAAGCAGCGCATTGTTCTCCCTGAAAGTCTGGAAGAGCGTACAATCACAGCAGCCGACAAGGCTTTGGCTGACGACATCGCTGACATCATCCTCATCGGAAACGAGGGCGAAATCAAGGCTCTTGCAGCAAAACTCGGTCTGAAGAACATCGACAAGGCCACTATCATAGACCCTGCCACTTCTGCTAAGACAGAGGAGTACGCCAACCTGCTTTTCGAGCTCCGCAAGAGCAAGGGCATGACTATCGAGGACGCTCGCAAGAAGGTGCTCGACCCACTGTACTTCGGCTGCCTCATCATCAAGAGCGGCGACGCTGACGGACAGATCTCCGGCGCATTGTCAACTACTGGCGATACTCTCCGCCCAGCGCTCCAGATCATCAAGTGCGCTCCTGGCATCTCATGCGTATCAGGCGCAATGCTCCTTATCACTAACGCCAAGGAATACGGCGAGGACGGTGTATTGGTTATGGGCGACGTTGCCGTAACTCCTATGCCTGACGCAAACCAGCTCGCACAGATCGCTGTCTGCACAGCTCAGACTGCAAAGAGCGTGGCAGGTATCGCAGACCCACGCGTGGCTATGCTTTCGTTCTCGACTAAGGGCTCTGCAAAGCACGAGGTTGTTGACAAGGTGGTAGAGGCTACTAAGCTGGCTAAGGAACTCGACCCAACACTGAAGGTTGACGGCGAGCTTCAGGCTGACGCTGCTCTCGTTCCATCAGTTGGACAGAAGAAGGCTCCAGGTTCAGACATCGCAGGCAAGGCTAACGTTCTCGTTGCTCCATGCCTCGAGGTTGGCAACATCGGCTACAAGCTCGTTCAGCGTCTTGGCGGTGCTGACGCTATCGGCCCTATCCTCCAAGGTATCGCTCGCCCAGTGAACGACCTGAGCCGCGGATGCTCTGTTGACGACATCTACAAGATGGTTGCCATCACAGCTTGCCAGGCTATGGACGCAAAGAAATAATAATTACATAACTAAATAACAGTCATTTATAAATGAAAATCTTAGTTCTTAACTGCGGTAGCTCTTCTATCAAGTACAAATTGTTCGAGATGGCAGACCGCAGTGTCATCGCACAAGGTGGCGTGGAGAAAATCGGTCTTAAAGACTCATTCCTTAAGTTCACAAAGCCTAACGGCGAGAAGAAAGTCATAGAGAAGGAGATGCCAGAGCATACTGTCGGCGTTGAGCTCATCCTCAACACACTGACAAGCGCAGAGGACGGCGTGCTGAAGTCCCTGAACGAACTCGATGCTGTTGGCCACCGCGTGCTGCACGGAGGTCAGGCTTTCTCTGAGTCTGTGCTCATCAACGACGAGGTAATAAAGGCTATCGAGGACAACATCGAGCTCGGACCTCTTCACAACCCAGCCAACCTCAAGGGTATCAACGCAGTGAAGAAAATCCTGCCTAACATCCCACAGGTTGCGGTGTTCGACACAGCATTCCACCAGACTATGCCAGAGAAGGCGTTCATGTACGCTCTCCCTTACGAGTACTACGAAAAGTTCAAGGTTCGCCGCTACGGCTTCCACGGAACTTCTCACCGCTATGTTTCCAAGAGAGTGTGCGACTTCCTCGGCATCAAGCCAGAAGGCACAAAGATAATCACTGCTCACGTAGGTAACGGAGGCTCACTCGCAGCCATCAAGGACGGCAAGTGCGTCGATACTACCATGGGTATGACTCCTGCTGAGGGACTCATGATGGGTACTCGCGCCGGCGAAGTTGACCCAGGCATGCTGCCATACGTATTCTCGAAGGGCGGACTGAACGCTGATTCGTTCAACGACCTCGTGAACAAGAAGAGCGGTCTGCTCGGCGTTTCAGGCGTGTCTTCCGACATGCGTGACATCATGCAGGCGATAGCAGACGGAAATGAGCGCGCAAAACTCGCTCTCGACATGTTCGTTTACCGTCTGACTAAGCTCATCGGCTCATTTGTAGCAGCAATGAACGGAACAGACATCCTCGTGTTCACAGGAGGTATCGGCGAGAACTCCGACATCGTGCGCAGACTCGTGTGCGACGGATTGACTTACCTCGGATTGAAGATTGACGAGGAGAAGAACTCACAGGCCCACGGCACTGAAGTTGTCATCTCTACAGCTGATTCTAAGATGAAGGTAGTCGTAATCCCAACTGACGAGGAGCTGACTATCGCTTCAGATACTGAGGCTATCGTAAAGAAGTAAATTCTGCTTCATAATATTCAAGAAGGTCCGGGCATTGTGCTCGGACTTTTTTATTACCACTACTCCACAATGAGTTTGTTGTCAAATCGACAAAATATGTTTATTAGCAGATAATTGCAGCATTTAAGAAATCTTAACTTTTATCAAGGGACGATTTGCTAACTTGAATTTATCTTTAATGCAAATACACAATCTTGTAACACCTAAAAATCCAAAGCCTATGAAAAAGATTGAATTTATCGCAATGATGTTGGCAATCACATTCTGCCTGTGTTCCACATCCTGCAGCGACGACAAAGAAGGCGGCAGAGACACAAACGCAACAGTAACATCCTCCGACCCAGCAGGCACCGTAGCGTCAAATATTAGACACGACGACGCCGAATACACGAACATTCAGCTCGGTACATACATAGTTCATGGCAACAAGACCGGCGACGCGACCTATAGTGCTGAAATCCATTTGCATATCAAGGGGTCGCTAAACCTCTGGATGCGGCAGGCAACATACAACATGTATCCGCAAAATGATGTGACAATCGCAAGTGTAGGACCTGTGAAAAACATCTCTGAAATCAAGAAAGTTCCAGAAACAGGATGGGCTCAGGAAACAAGCGCCACCCCCGGCAATGGCTATGTGTTAAAATACGAAAATGAATATTTCAAGGGATATGCGCGCGTCTATGTTGTGGATTGGATTACTCGTACAGGAGACAATGGCATCATCGGAGTCAAAATCAAATACCAAGTATGGGAGCCATAAACTCTCCGTTTATGAACAGAAACAAAACAAGGGAAGCCATAACGCTTCCCTTGATTTTTCTTCGGCACTACGCCACAAGACCGGCTCATAAAACGTCTTTGCATAACCTTGCAAAAATGACTATCTTTGTAGTTCTGAATATACTTATAATATGATCATACTATCTAATTTAGCCATTCAGTTTGGCAAGCGAATCCTTTTTCAGGATGTAAATCTCAAGTTCACACCGGGCAACTGCTACGGTATAATCGGAGCTAACGGCGCCGGCAAGTCAACATTGCTGAAAGCCATCTCAGGCGACATTCAGCCTTCGAAGGGCGACATAATCATGGACAAAGGCGAGCGTCTGTCCGTGCTTAAGCAGGACCACTTCGAGTTCGACGAGTTCGAGGTGCTGCAGACCGTTATCATGGGCCACTCAACCCTTTGGGAGATAATGTCCGAGAAAGACGCGCTGTACGCGAAGCCAGACTTCAGCGACGAGGACGGAATCAAGGCGTCTGAGCTGGAGGAAAAGTTCGCTGCCATGGACGGCTGGAACGCAGAAAGCGACGCCGCTGCACTGCTCTCAGGACTCGGCATCAAGGAAGACCTTCACCACATGAAGATGAAGGAGCTTTCCGGTAAGCAGAAGGTGCGTGTGCTCCTCGCCAGAGCATTGTTCGGCAACCCTGACAACCTGCTGCTGGACGAGCCTACCAACGACCTTGACCTCGAGACCATCACATGGCTTGAGGACTACCTCGCCAACTACGAGAACACAGTGCTCGTGGTTTCGCACGACCGTCACTTCCTCGACACTGTCTGCACACACATCGTCGATATAGACTTCAACAAGGCTACCATCTTCACAGGTAACTACTCGTTCTGGTACCAGTCAAGCCAGTTGGCTCTGCGCCAGCAGCAACAGCAGAACAAGAAGGCCGAGGAGAAGAGAGCCGAGCTGCTTGAGTTCATCGCACGATTCAGCGCCAACGCTGCCAAGAGCAAGCAGGCAACAAGCCGCAAGAAGATGCTTGACAAAATCAACATCGAGGAAATCAAGCCTTCTTCAAGAAGATACCCTGGCATCATATTCACAATGGAACGTGAGCCGGGCAATATAATACTCGAAGTGAACGACCTGGCTGCCAGCATGGAAGGCGAGGTGCTATTCAAGGACGCGACATTCACTGTTGAGAAAGAGGACAAAGTGGTATTCATATCACACGACCCACGTGCAATGACCGCATTCTTCGAGATAATAAACGACAGAATGAAGCCAGACAACGGCAAATACTCATGGGGACAGACCATCACGACAGCATACCTGCCTGTTGACAACTCCGAATACTTCTCAACCGACCTCAACCTCGTGGACTGGCTCAACCAGTTCGCTCCAGGCATGAGCGAGGTGGACGTCAAGAGCTACCTCGGCAAGATGCTCTTCTCTGGCGAGGAGACTCAGAAGAAGGCTTCTGTACTTTCCGGAGGCGAGAAGATGCGTTGCATGATCTCAAAGATGATGCTCAAGAACGCCAACTGCCTCGTGCTGGACATGCCTACCAACCACCTTGACATGGAGTCGATACAGGCATTCAACAACACACTGAAGAACTTCAAAGGCAATGTGCTGATGGCTTCGCACGACCACGAGTTCATCGAGACCGTCTGCAACCGTGTCATCGAGCTCACGCCTAACGGCATCATAGACAAGCGCATGGAGTACGACGAGTACATCTCACGCGCCGACATCGCAGAGCTCCGCGCTAAGAAATATGGATTATAAAAAGACTCTCACCATAGCCGGCTCCGACCCTTCAGGCGGAGCTGGCATCCAGGCGGACATTAAGACAATGTCGGCTCTCGGATGCTATGCCGCAAGTGCCATAACGGCTGTGGTGGACGAGAACACATGCGGTGTGACGGGTGTCATGCCTGTTCCGCCGGCATTCGTCAAGGGGCAGATCAAATCCGTCATGGACGACATCGAGCCGGACGCCATAAAAATCGGCATGGTCTATTCGCAGGAGCTTGTGGAAGTCATTGCCGAGACCCTTTCCTGCTACAGCGTAAGAAACATCGTCATAGACCCTGTGATGGTCGCCACATCGGGCGACGCGCTGAGCAACGGACTCATAGCCCAAGCCATAACCGAGACCCTCGCACCTATGGGCAGGCTTATCACTCCGAACATACCCGAAGCGGAAGTCTTGCTCGGCGAGAAAATCAACGCTGACAATATGGAAAGTGCGGCAAAGGAACTTGCTGCGAAAACAAGGACATCCGTACTGCTGAAAGCCGGACACCTGGAGGAGAACGTCCTCACCGACATACTCTACAACGCCGAAAGCGGAGAGACGCTGCGGCTCAGCTCTCCGAAAGTCGATACCCGGAACACGCACGGCACGGGCTGCACACTGTCGTCGGCTGTAGCCTCGTTCCTGGCTCACGGACACGGACTGAACGATGCCGTCGGACTTGCGAAGGAATACATCAGCAATGCCATCAAGGCAGGCGCTGAATACAACATCGGACATGGGCACGGACCTGTGCACCACTTCCACAATCTCTGGAAATAACTACCGCCAGTTCTTGTAAGGATTCTGGCTCAACGACGAGTTGTAGTAACGTGCGTCGCCACTGACCTCGTCGCCTGCCCATGCGGGCTTAGAGAACGGCTCGTCCTCGCTTTGCAGCTCAATCTCCGCCACAACGAGGCCGGCATTGTCGCCCAGAAACTCGTCAACCTCCCACTTCTTGCCGTCAACTACACAAACATAGCGCCACTTCTCAATCACACCAGTCTTCACAAGATTGTCGAGCATGTCGTTGGCATCGGCGGCAGGTATCTCGTACTCGTATTCCGCACGCGAAATGCCGTTGTTCCGCCCTTTGACGGTCAAGAATCCCTTGTCGCCAACAACCCTCACCCTGACGGTCTTGTCGGGCTCTACGGACAAATATCCCTGCTTGTAGTACTTGCGCGGACTGCTCTTATACTCGTCCGACACGACCAAGAACTTTCTTTCTATCTCTTTGGGCATTGTGTGTGTTGCTTGGGTGGTTATTATAAACAAGAAAGCAGAACTCGCCGTCCTGCCTTCCTTATATTATATCTCTGCATCCATGTACAGATACCTCTTGATGCTCTTCTTCGCTGTCTTCTCGAACTCGTCCTCCCAGATTTTGAATCCAGAGACTTTTTCATACGCCGGCACGACTGTGTTGAGTTGCTTGATGTTGTCGCCAAGCACTTCCTTTATGTCCTCCTCGTTGAGTCCAAGCGACTTCGCAGCGTCGTAGTCCGGGTGGATGAGAGCGTAGAGTTTATCGCCTTTCTGTATGACGATGCTCTCGCTCACAAGGTTCATGTTGTCGAGTCGGGACTCTATCTCCTCTGGGTAAATGTTCTGACCGTTAGAACCGAGCAGCATGTTCTTGCATCTTCCTTTGATGAATACGTTGCCCTCTGCGTCCATAATGCCGAGGTCGCCAGTGTGATACCAGCCGTCGGCATCCAGTGTGCTGGCTGTCGCCTCCGGGTTTTTGTAGTATCCGAGCATGACGTTAGCGCCTCGCGCCAATATCTCGCCGACTTCGTTCTGCGGGTCTTTGCTGTTTATCTTCACCTCCATTCTCGGAGCCGCCTTGCCGCACGAACCTGTCTTGAAGTTCTTCCAATCCTCATAACAGATGATAGGAGCGCATTCCGTTGCGCCATAACCCACTGTGTAGTCGAAACCTATCTCTTTCAGGAAATTGTCAATCTCAGGGTTGAAAGCCGCGCCGCCGATTATCACCTCGTAGTAAGCACCACCGAACACTTCTCTCATCCTTTCTTTCACCATGTTGCGGATTCGCTGGCTCACTATCGGTATATTGAGCAATATCTTCATTGACGGCGTCTGCAACTTAGGCAGGACAGCCTTCTTCACTATCTTCTCTATGATGAGAGGCACCGCGATTATGACATGAGGCTTTATCTCTGCGAATGCACCAAGCAGTATCTGCGGGCTTGGCACGCGTGTCAGGAAGTAGATATGAGCGCCAGCGCATATCTCAAAGAGGAACTCGAAAGCCATGCCGTACATGTGCGCCATAGGCAGCATGGAAACGACCGGCGAGCCTTCCTTGACCGAGTGTCCCAGCACTTGGAACGCGAACAGCACATTGGACCACAAGGCTCTGTATGGTATCATCACGCCCTTGGAGAATCCTGTCGTTCCGCTCGTGTAGTTGAGCACAGCCAGTCTGTCGGGGTCTTCCCTGAAGTATGACACCGCGTCGCTTCTGAACTTCTCGGGATATTTCTTGCCGAAAAGCTCGTTCAAGTGCTCGCACGCGTAGGTGAACTTCTCGCTGCGCGACACTAATTTCGTGTAGTCAGTAATTGCCATGATGCCCTCAAGCGCAGGCATTTCCTTCTCGTCGAGACGAGGCCATACCCAGTCGCCAACGAACAGAAGCTTGGCTTCCGAATGATTCACTGTGTTGTGTATCTGGTCCGGCTGAAATTCATGGAGGATAGGCACAGCCACTGCTCCGTAAGTCACTGTCGCCAGGAATGCCACACCCCAGTTCGATGAGTTTCTGCCGCAGATGGCAACCTTCTCACCTTGCTTGATTTCCATCGTCTCAAACAGGATATGCAACTTGGCTATTTTTCGAGCCACATCCTTGTATTGCAGAGTGGCGCCTTGATAGTCGGTCAGCGCGTCTCTGTCCCAATTCGCCTTTATGCTGTTCTCAAGAATGGCATTGAATGTCTTCTCTTCTGATGGATGAGTCATGGGCAAATACTTATTGTGAGTGATTATTCTAAACAAAAGGCAGAACCCTTTCCTCTCAAAAAAGCTCCGCCTTCTTTATTAAATCTCTGCGTCCTTGTACAGGTATCTCTTTATGCTCTTCTTAGCTGTTTTCTCAAACTCCTCCTCGCACAGTCTGAATCCAGCCACTTTCTCGTAAGCTGCGACCACTGAGTTGAGCTGCTTCACATTGTCCTCCATCACTTCCTTTATGTCGTCAATGTTCAGACCAAGCGATTTAGCAGCGTCGTAGTCAGGATAGATAAGCGCGTAGAGTTTCTCGTTCTTTTGTATCACAACGCTCTCGTTCACGAGGTTCATGTTGTTGAGTCTTGACTCTATCTCCTCTGGGTAGATGTTCTGACCGTTTGAGCCGAGCAGCATGTTCTTGCATCTTCCTTTGATGAAGACATTGCCCTCTGCGTCAATGATGCCGAGGTCGCCCGTGTGGTACCAGCCTTCTGCGTCAATAGCCTCGGCTGTTGCCTCTGGGTTCTTGTAGTAGCCCAGCATCACGTTCATACCTCTGGTCAATATCTCGCCAACAACGTTCTGCGGATCCTTGCTGTCTATCTTGACTTCCATTCTTGGAGCTGCCTTTCCGCACGAACCTTCAGCATACTTCTTCCAGTCCTCGTAGCAGATGATTGGCGCGCACTCAGTGGCACCGTAGCCGACTGTATAGTCGAAACCTATCGACTTGAGGAAGTGGTCAATTTCCGGATTGAATGCCGCACCGCCGATTACAACCTCGTAATACTCGCCGCCGAACACCTCTCTCATCTTCGTCTTCACCATGTTGCGGATTCGCTGGCTCACGATTGGGAGATTGAGCAATATTCTCATAGAAGGCGTCTGAAGTTTTGGCAGAACAGCCTTCTTGACGATTTTCTCGACTATCAGCGGAACAGCGATGATAAGGCGTGGCTTTATGTCAGCAAATGCACCGAGCAGTATCTGCGGACTTGGCACGCGTGTCAGGAAGTAGATGTGAGCGCCGACGCATATCTCGTAGAGGAACTCAAAAGCCAGTCCGTACATGTGCGCCATAGGCAGCATCGATACTATCGGAGAACCTGCTTGCACCGCATGACTGAACACCTGGCACGCGAACACCACATTTGACCACAGGGCTCTGGAAGGAATCATAACTCCCTTTGAGAATCCTGATGTTCCGCTTGTGTAGTTGATAACTGCCAGTTCGTCTGGGTCAGCCTTGTAGTACGACACGCAGTCCTGACGGAACTTCGTAGGGTACTTCTTGCCGAACAGCTCGTTCAGATGCTCGCACGCATAAGTGAATTTCTCGCTGCGAGAGACGAGCATGGTGAAATCCACAATAGAGACGATGCCTTCAAGGTTAGGCATCTCCTTCTCGTCGAGGTGAGGCCATATCCAGTCGCCGGCAAAGAGCATCTTCGCCTCGGAATGGTTCACTATATTATGAATCTGGTCTGGCTTGAATTCATGAAGAATAGGCACAGCTACTGCGCCGTATGTGACAGCCGCCAGGAATGCGACTCCCCAGTTCGACGAGTTTCTGCCGCAGACTGCGATCCTGTCGCCCTTCTGGATGCCAGTGTTCTCGAATATTATATGGAGCTTGGCAATTCTTCTCGCCACATCGTTATACTGGAGTGTGGCGCTTTGATAATCGGTCAGAGCGTCTCTGTTCCAATTGGTTTTTATACTATTTTCAAATACCTCGTTAAATGTTTTTTCCTTAGGTACAAATTCTTCCATTGCACAATATTTATATGAATGTGCAAATAAAGAACATATATATTAAAGAAACAAAGAAAATGGCACTTTTTTGCCCTAAGTGTGCAATTTTGGCAAGACTGTGCAATTCATAAAAGCCGAAAGCACAGACACATGTCAAAATCAAAATTATTTATGTGCAAAAAAAATGCGAGACTCGTGTGAATCCCGCATCTGCTTAGTTTTCTATCAATTTGTTACTGCACTTCGTGTCTCTTAGGCTTAACTGCGAAGTAAAGAATTATGATTCTTGTGTTCTCCGCGTCACGCTTGTCGTGATACTCCATCTCGAAGGCGTCTGTCGAGTAGTCCAGCTCGTAGTCTGACTCAGGAATCCACTTATCTTCCATGAAGCGCTCGATTTTCTCCTTCTTCTTTCTCCATGTGTTTATGTCGTTCGCCTTGAAACGCACATAAGCATAAAGTCCGTTAGGCACTTCGAACTTAACGAGATCCTGAGGCGTCAGACTGTAGTCGTTCACGATAGTTCCGATGCTGTATCTCCACTTGTCGCCGTCGAGTTTCTTCTTTATTGACAAGCTACTGAACGCCTCCTTGCGGTTCTCCACAGTCGCTCTTCTGTTCTTATACTGCTCCCATAGTTTCTCGTCGTCCTCATGGAATGTGCCGTCTGTAGTCTCTATCTGATAACCAACCAAAAGTATTGGATTGCCTATCTTGATAACCTTCGCTTTGATTCCCTGACGCGAACTGTAGAATACCAGGAACGCGATTAATGCCAAAGCTGGCAAACCTATAGCACAAATGGCTACGATGATATTAGTGTCCATAATCTTTGATTTATAATGGTTATTGAATCTTTTTTCACAAACTTAAATAATTTTTTCCATTATAGCAACACCTCGCAGATATTTATCTTCATTTATTTTATACCTTTGTTATATAGCCTGCACACTACAAAGGCAGCAACAAACACAAATCCAACGACATGAACATTAAAAAACTTGCGGTCGCCATATCTCTGACCGCACTGATGCCTATCGCAGCACAGAAAGCCGCAGCACAGAACGGAATGATACCGATGGACGGCAAAGTGAGGTACGGCAAACTCGACAACGGACTGACATACTACATACGCCACAACGAGAAGCCCGAAGGCAGGGCGCACCTGTACATCGTGCAGAACGTGGGCGCGATACTCGAGCAGGACAGCCAGAACGGACTGGCGCACTTCCTGGAGCACATGGCGTTCAACGGAACGAAGAACTTCCCAGGCAAAGGCATAATCAACTACATGCAGAACATAGGCGCGAAGTTCGGAACCAACCTGAACGCCTACACATCGCTTGACCAGACGGTCTATATGCTGCGCAATATTCCTGTGCCGAGAGAAACGGTCGTGGACAGCGGACTGCTGATTCTGCACGACTGGTCGAGCTTCATATCGCTCGAAGGCGACGAGATAGACAAGGAAAGAGGCGTAATCAGAGAGGAATGGCGCACAGGCTCGTCGGCTGGCAGAAGGCTGTGGGCCAACGGCAACAAGATAAAGTACAAAGGAACGCAATACGCCAAACGCGACGTGATTGGCGACACTGCCATCATCAACAACTTTCCATACGACACACTGAGAGCCTACTACCACAAATGGTACAGACCGGACCTGCAGGCCATAATCGTGGTGGGCGACGTGGATGTGGACAGGACGGAAAAGTCGCTGAAGACAATATTCGCCGACATCAAAAAACCCGAGAACCCGGCTAAGAGAATCGTGTACCCGATACCTGACAACGACGAGCCTATCATATCCATCGTGACCGACCCCGAAGCCGACGTCGTGACTATCGGACTGGAGTTCAAGAAAGACCCAATGCCAGCGGCACGCAAGCTCTCTCAGGACGGATACCTGGAGATGCTGTCAAACAGTTTCATCTGCACCATGCTGAACGAGCGGCTGAAGAAAATAGCGAGAGAGCCGGCATCGCCATTCGTCGATTCGTACGCCATGTACGGCAGCATAGCAAGGTCGAAGGACGGATTCCTCGTCGGCGTAGTGCCTAAGAACGGACAGGAGAAAGCCGCGCTCCGGAAACTGCTGACTGAGCTGGAGAGAATGAAGCGATTCGGATTCATACAAAGCGAACTGGACCGAACCATAGCCAACTTCACCTCCGGCATGGAGAAGGCGTACAACGAGCGCGACAAGCAGAACAGCGACAGCTACATGACCGAGTACATAAACCACTTCCTCGAGAACGACCCTACACCGGGCATCGAGTGGGAATACAACTTCAGCAAGAATACACTGCCAAAGAAGATTAACCTGCAGGTGATAAACCGCTACGCCCAGAACCTCGCCACCGAGAAGAACCTGATTGTGGACATCTCCGGACCGGACAACGCCAAAGAGGCAATACCGACCGAGGCTGAAATCATTGCTGCAATCAACGCCTCGACACGGGAATTCGTGAAGCCGTACGAAGAGAAGAACGTGAACAAGCCGCTCATCGACGAGAGCAAGCTCAAACCCGGACGCGTGATAAAGCAGGAATACAACAGCAAACTCGAAACGACGGAGCTGACACTCAGCAACAACATCAGAGTGATACTCAAACCGACCGACTTCAAGAACGACGAGATACTGATGAGAGCCGTCAGCTTCGGAGGCACTTCGACCGTAAAGGAGAAAGGCAAGCTGATGTCGTGCGCATACGCCACAGCGATAGCCGCAAACAACGGCTTAGGCAAGTTCTCGAAGACGCAGCTCAACCATCTGCTCGCCGGCAAGAACGCCAGCATATCGCCATACATAAGCACATACGGCGAGGGCATCAAAGGCGCATCGTCGAAGAAGGACCTCGAGACAATGCTGCAGCTGACGCACATGGAGTTCGGCAAGCCAAGGACCGACGACAAGGCGTTCGCCGCGTTCATGAACGAGCTGAGAACATCCGTCGCCAACAGCGAGGCAGACCCTGGCAAGATTTACTCCGACTCGCTGAACCTGACTCTCAGCTGCCACTCGCCGAGAGCGCTGATAGTCAACAGCAGGACCATCAACAGCATATCGCAAAAGGACGCGCTGAAGTTCTTCGGCGACAGATTCAGCAACCCAGCCGACTTCAGCTTCGTCTTCGTGGGCAGCTTCGACATAGACTCCATAACTCCGCTGCTGTGCAAGTACCTCGGCTCGCTCAAGACGAAGGAGCAGAATGAGAACTGGGTGGACAACAACGTGCGCTACCCTAAGGGCAAGGTGACAAACCGCTTCGGAGCGCAGATGCACACCAAGCAGACTTCCGTTTACATGCACATCTGGGCGAACATCATATACAACGAGGAGAACTCACTGAAACTGCAGGCGCTCAAGGACATCCTTTCGCTGCGATACACCGAGAGCCTCAGGGAGGAGGAAGGAGGGACATACGGAGCGCACGTGTCGTTCGGCATAGGCGACAAGCCGCAGGAACAGGCGTACATAGGCGTGTCGTTCGACACCGACCCTAAGCTCGAGGACAAGCTTGTGAGCAGAGCGTGGGAGGAGATAGAGAAGATAGCCAAAGAAGGCCCGACAAGCGAAGACCTGAACAAGACCAAGCTGAACATGAAGCAGAACTTCAAGCAGAACGTGAAGGAGAACAGCTGGTGGATGAACACCATCTGCACCAACACGCAGGAAGGGCTGGACTACTACAACAAATACAACGGAATAGTTGACAGCCTCAGCGCCGAAGCCATAAAGCAGATGGCGCAGTCCATGCTGATAGA
>CAMHCZ010000023.1 GCA_946183755.1 uncultured bacterium
TGTCATTGACTTCTTAAATTGTCTTGTTCTAAACAGATAATTGAAAAAAAAAGGGTCAAACCTCTTCTTGTCTTTAAGGCGTAATTTTATGCAGAATCCAGAATAGGTTACTGGTATATCTCTATCAATCATCATACACCTACCAACCAACTCTTTATTGCCATTAGAACGGACAAATACAATGTCTCCTTTTTCCAAATAATCGCCACTTTTAACGACTTTGGAATCAACCTCTTGAAGTGAATCATAATCTGGATGTATTCTATTCTTAAAGTCGGACACACCAATCAATTTCACACCTGAGGTATAGGCAGACTTATCAAAGTTTATTCCATTACTCAAAGATGAAATCTCATTAAGTTTATAGCATTTCCACTCACTCATACCTCATCCTCCTTTTGTTTCTTCCTCAGTTCCAGTTCTGCCACCGTGCGGTCAACCACCTCTTGCAGCTGATAGGTGGCTACGCCCAAAGGTTTCTGAATGTCCTGTAATGACCACTCAACAACAGTCTTGTCCGTTGACTTACATATAATCAAGCCGACAGATGGATTATCACCCTCTCCACGAAGCAACTTATCTGCTGCCGTGACATAGAAATTGAGTTTACCGGCAAACTCGGGTACGTACTTAACCGTCTTGAGTTCGATGATGACGTAACGATGCTGCGGTATGTGGTAAAACACCAAATCGGGGAAGAAAGTTTGTCCACCGGGCATCTGAAGCTCCATTTGTCTGCCAACGTATGAGAATCCTTTGCCCAATTCAAGCAAGAACTGTGTAACATTAGCAACGAGCGCATCTTCCAGGTCATGCTCACTATACCTCTCCTCTAAAGACAGGAATTCAAAGTGATAGGGGTCTTTCAGTATCTCTTTTGCCAATACGCTTTGTGGAGCAGGCAAAGTCCGTTCGAAATTAGTGATAGCAGAGCCTTGTGCTTCAAAAAGTTTTGCGTTAATCTGTTCTTCTAACCAGCTACGGGTCCATCCTCCTTCGACAACCTTGTTGATATAGAACAGAGCTTCTTCAAGTGACTTGCTTTTGGAGAAGATTTCAACGTGATGTCTCCATGGAACAAAGCCAAAAATTTCCGGCATTTCCAATTGGCCACCAAGTTGGTGGCTTTTTTCTGTTTGTTCCAATTGGTCACCAAGCTGGTGGCTTTTTGTAATTTGCTTAAGATAAAACGAATACCACTGTTTCATATATTTCACATTAGTATGTGAAAAGCCAGTGGCATCAGGAAACGCCTGGCGCATATCGAGGGCAAACTGCTTTACGACTCCTGTCCCCCAACGCTCTTCAGCACGAAGGGCCACCAAGTCACGGCCAATGCTCCAATAGAATTCGAGCATATCGGTGTTGACACGAATAGACGCTTTTATCTGGCTTTGGCGAAAACGCGTTTTAACATCCGCCAGCCATTCAACATATTCTTTGTCAGCCAACATCCCGTCACGCACTACAAATGTCGGTTCCATTATGTCATCTTTCTGTTTCATTTCAGTCCCTCCCATGCTTTTTGTATTTCGTCCATTAAGACGTTGGCTTCCTTGTTCAGCTGTGCCAGCTCGGCATGAATCTCGTTCATGCGCTCATGGAAGTCCACGCCGTCGTCTTCCTGCTCGGCTACGCCGACGTAGGCACCAGGAGTGAGCGAGTAGTTCTTTTCCTCTATCTCTTGAATGGTGGCTATCTTGCAGAGGCCCAGCACGTCCTTGTATTCACCATCGCCAAACTTTTCTGTGAGCCATTCGTGTTCGTTTATGATGGTCAAGATATCAGAAAGTATATTACAGAATGCTTCGCCAGCCTGTCGCATAGCTTTCACCTTACGCTTTTCTATCTTGGTTTCGGCTGACTTGATGCACATCTTGGTCTGGTCTATTTGATTTTCTACTCTCTGCTTCAATTCCGTATAGTCATGTCCAGCATTGTTTATCCATCCCATGATTCCCCAGAAATGGCCACGAGTATCTTCGTCAATGAGTTGGCTGAATGGTTCTCCCTGTTCCTTCAGCGCAGCAACAGCCTCGTCAATGAACTTGTCGTAGTCAGTCAGCAACTGCTGGTACTTCTCTTTCTCGCCACGATATAAATGTACGATGGCTTGCAGGTTGCGCAACTGCCATTCTGTCCATTCATTCAAGGTACGGTCAACCACCGTATAGTAGTTGCGGGCATCGATGAAGAGCACTTTGTCGCGTATGTCGCTGTTCTTGTTGCGGTCGAAGAACCACAGTGAACAAGGCAATGAAAGCGTATAGAAGAAATTGTTGCCTACGCTGACCATCACATCTACATCGCCAGTACGCACCAGCTTCTCACGGATGTCGCGGTCTTTGTTCGCGCTATCCGTAGCAGAACTTGCCATTACGAATCCGGCACGACCGTGTTCGTTCAAGTAGGCATAGAAGTATGAAATCCATAGATAGTTGGCATTACCAATCTCTTTTGTCTTAGCATTAACACCAGGCAAGCCGAATGGCAAACGACCAGCAGCAGAGGCGGACTCTGCTTTCACCTTATCGACATTGAATGGCGGATTGGCCATTACATAGTCGCACATGCCAGCCAGATTGTGGGCATCGTGATAGAATGAGTTAGCTTCGTCACCTGAAATGATACGACCATTAAGTCCGTGTACAGCCATATTCATCAAACAAAGCTGAGCATTGTATTCTACCTTTTCCTGTCCGAAAAAGGTCATTTGGGTATTAGCATTGAGTCCTGCCTGATTCACGAAGTCACCCGTCTGCACAAACATACCACCACTACCACAGGCAGGATCCAACATGATGCCTTGCGTGGGCTCCAGTACATTTACAAGCATCTTCACCAACGACTTAGGCGTAAAGAACACGCCATCGTCAGAGGCTACAGCCTTGGCAAACTTACTAAGGAAATACTCATAAATACGACCTATAACATCACCACCTATTTCGTCGAGAGTCTTATTGTTGAAGATGCGAAGCAGTTCGCGCAAAAGCTCATCAGCGAACATTGTATATGTCTTAGGCAGAATACCAGTCAACTGTTCGCTTTGTTCCTCGACCAATGTCATAGCATGATTGACGGCTTCGCCCAAAGGTTGGTCATCCGATAGATTTACCAGATAGTCGAATTGTGCTTCACGGGGCAGATACAATGCACTCTTGGCAGCAAAATCGCTTGGCTCCACAGGCATTACACGCCCACCACGACTTGGACGGTTTTTCAGTAATTCAGCTTCAACCATCTTGAAGCGACTGTAGGCGTATCTTAGGAACAGCAATGCCAATACCGGCATACAGTATTGGCTCGATGTCAGTTTACTTCCTGCACGAAGCAAGTCGGCCGACTCCCAAAGGTCTGTCTCGAGTTTTCGTATATTAATCATTCTTTCTCTATTCCCTGTTTTTGACAAATATAAATAATTCTATCTTTTTTATTCCTTGTCCTTTCCGAACACTCTGTTGAGCGACAGGTCGCGCACGTCGTAAGGGCTGTCGCCGCCGCCGAGGTGCTTGTGGAACCATGCGAGGTGCGCAGCGTAGTAGAGCGGCATCGACTTCACGTCGTTAGGCCAGTGCCCGTCGTTGGTGAAGACTATCAGCTGCGACTCTATGTCGAGGCTCTGCAGCGCCGAGAAGTATTCCAGCGACTGTGTGTAAGGCACACGGAAGTCCTTTTCGCCGGTGATTATCAGCGTCGGAGTGCTGAAGTCCTTGATGTATTCCGACGGCGAGAACTTGACGTACTGCTCCGAGTTCCAAGGCCGTCCTTCGAGGTCGAAGTTCGGGAACCACAGTTCCTCGGTCGCGCCCCACATCGACTTCAGGTTGTAAACACCCATCATCGACGCCAGGCACTTGAATCTCTTGGTCTTGGCCTGAAACCAGTTCATCATGTAGCCGCCGAACGACCAGCCCATGGCGCCCATTCTGTCCTTATCGACGAACGGCAGCTTCTCGAGCGTGTCGCACACTGCCATCAGGTCGTCGAACGGCTTGCCGCCCCAGTCGCCGGAGATGGCTCTTGTGAAGTCCTGCCCGTAGCCAGTCGAGCCGTGAGGGTTGCAGAACGCCACGATGTAGCCTCGTCCGGGATAGACCTGCCAGTCGCCGCGGAACGAGTTGGTCCATTGCTGCTGCGGTCCGCCGTGCACGTTCAGCACAAGCGGATATTTCTTCTTCGGGTCGAATCCGTGCGGCTTCACTATGAACACTTCTATGTCCGCGCCCTCAGCGCCTTTCACCCACGTTATCTCGGCGTCTCTTATGTCCACTTCGCTCTCCAGCTTGTCGTTGAAGTGTGTTATCTGTTTCGGCTCTTTGTCGCCTTTCGCCAGCGAGTACAGCGCCGACGGCTTGCCCACGGTCGTGGCTGCGAATACGATGCCGCCGTTCTTGTCCACGTCGAACGCGCCCACGGTCACCTCGTCGGTCAGCTGCGTCAGCTTGCCGTCCAGAGTCACGTTGTAGAGCCGTCTGTGTCCTGGGGCCTCGGCGCTGAAGTATATCGACTTCGAGTCCGCTGCCCATTTGTATCCGTCCACCCAGTTGTCCAGAGCCTCGGTCAGCACCTTCTTTTCGCCGTTTTCTCTGTTATAAACGACCAGGTTTATCATGTCGGATTCGTATCCCGGTATGAGTTGCTGCTTGTAGGCAATGTATTTCCCGTCGGGCGAATATTGCGCGTCGCCGTCCCAGCCTTCGTTCTTCGCAGTGATGTTTACAAGGTTTCTGCCGTTTATGTCGGTGATGAAGACGTCGGAATTGGTGTTTGCCTCGGGGTGCTTGCTTCTGTTTGATGAGAAGCAGACCTCCTTGCCGTCGGGCGATATGGCGAAACCGTTGCCGCCGCCCAGCATGAAGACAGGGGAGTCGTAGTCGCCTGGTGTGAGGTCGGTGTAGGTGCCTTTCTTTGTGTCAAAAAGGATGATGTGCTCTCTCTTGCCGTCGTTCCACGATGTCCAGTGGCGGTAGAGCAGCGAGTCGGCGACGTGCGCCTGCACCGGTCCGGTGGTCGCTTTCTTGTGGTACTTGTAGTTCAGTTCGTTGTCGGCGCCGGCTTCGGGGTATATCTTGCTCGAGAACAGCACATATCTTTCGTCCTTCGACAGCACAGCTCCGTTTGCGCCCATTGAGAAGTTCGTCACGGCCTTCATCTTCGCGCCTTTCTTTGCGCTCGCTCTAAATAGCTGTCCTTGGCTTGTGTAGTCGCCTTTCTTCTCTTTGTTCTTGGCTTTCTTGTCGCTCGTGCCGAAGTACAGTTCCTTGCCGTCGCGGCTCCATGCCAGTCCGCTGCACCAGTCTAATGTCATGACGGTCTCTTTCTTCCCTCCGTCGCGGTCGGTTATGTAGATGGTCGTTTTGCTCTCGCCTTTCTCTAAGTTCTTCTTCGCCACCGCCATCGCTATCTTCTCTCCGTCGGGCGATATGGCGAAGTCAGTCACGCTCTCTATTCTGTACAAGTCGCTTATCTCGAACGCTCTCTTTTCTTCCGCTTTTGCTGCCATTGTTGCTATCGTTGTTATTGCTGTTAATAGTGTTGTTAGTCTGTTGTTCATCTTATTGATTTTCGATGCTTATCCTCTTGCATCGTTTCTTTTCTCGCTTGTTAAAATATCAAAGTTACGATAAATTTATAATCGCTATGGATTAATGCTGATTTTTAAATCTTTTATGTGGCTTGTGGAACGCGTTTACTTCTTGTCGCTGATTATTTCTTACATTTGTCCTCATGGCAAAGCACAACGAATTAGGCGCGAAGGGCGAGGAACTGGCGAGACAGCTGCTCATCGACAAGGGCTACCAGATACTCCACACCAACTGGCGATACCGCCACGAGGAAATCGACATAATCGCACGGATAGGCTCAACGGTGGTCTTCGTGGAAGTGAAGACGAGGGCGACAGCTTGGCACCAGTCGCCGGTCGAGGCTGTGGACGACGCCAAGATACGACACTTGGTCTCTGCCGCCGACCATTTCATGACACAGCTGGACGACGACTGCGAGTTTCGCTTCGACATAATCTCCGTTGTCGTGTCGCCTTCGGGCAACGTGATAGAGCATTACGAGGATGCTTTTTTGCCGCCATTGCTGTAGGCTTTCTGCTAAAAATGCTATATTTGTGAGATTTAGTTTTTATGAGCATGGAAGAAAAAAAACAGTCCAAAGGACTAAGCATAACAATAAGCCCTGAAGTGGCAGAAGGCGTGTATTCGAATCTCGGTATCATATCGCACTCGTCGTCCGAGTTTATAGTCGATTTCGTAAGAGTGATGCCGCAGCAGCCTTCGGCGGTAGTGAAATCCCGCATAATCCTTACCCCAGAACACGCGAAACGCTTGATGCTCGCGCTCTCCGACAATGTGCGCAAGTACGAGGCTGAGTTCGGCGAGGTGAAGCTGCACCAGAACCAGGCAGAGGCGATGCCGCCAATGCTCGGTGCGGATGCGTAAATAACGAATAATCACATTGACTTATGGCACAACAGCGTAACACTAACGAGGAATTTGACATCGTCACAGCGGAATGCCGTGCGCTCTTTGTCGACAAACTGAAGGACTACGGCGCGGCGTGGAGAATACTCCGTCCGCAGTCGCTGACCGACCAGATTTTCATCAAAGCCAGCAGAATAAGAACGCTCGAGACGGCCGACGCCATGGTGGACGAAGGCATTAAGTCGGAACTCATCGGTATAGTCAACTACGCCATCATCGGCATGATACAGCTCGAACTGGGATACGCCGACAAGGAGGACATGACAGCGCAGCAAGCCACTGAGGCTTACGATCGCAAGATGGAGGAGACCAAGGCGCTTATGAAAGCGAAAAACCACGACTACGGCGAGGCATGGCGAGGCATGCGCCCGGAATCGTACACCGACCTCATACTCATGAAACTCAACCGCACTAAGCAGATAGAGGACAACGACGGCAAAACTATCGTCTCCGAGGGCATCGACGCCAATTACAAGGATATGCTCAACTATGCCGTATTCGGACTGATTAGAATTCTTGAACAGGACAACGAAAAATAAAAGCGAAGATATGGAAAGCGTAAAAAAGGTAGTTTTTCTGATAGCGAGGCTGGCTGTAGGAGCAGTCTTTACATTCTCCGGATTCGTTAAGATAATAGACCCTTGGGGCACTGCCTATAAGATACAGGACTATCTCGAGGCGATGGGCGACTTTTTCATGAACTTCTCGTCGTTCGCCTTCGTGGCGTCTGTCGTGCTGGCCACGGTGGAGCTCGCTGTCGGCGCGAACCTTTTCCTTGGCATACGTGTCCGCCAAAACGCCTTCGTGGCTGCGATACTCATGCTGTTCATGACTCCGCTCACACTGTGGATTGCCATAGAAAACCCTGTGCATGACTGCGGATGCTTCGGCGACGCCATCGTGATAAGCAACTGGGCGACGTTCTGGAAAAATGTCGTGCTCATTGTGCTGATTGCACTGATATTCATTTTCTTGAAGACATACCGCTGCCGCCTGACCAAGACGTGCCAATGGATAATAGAGGGCTTCACTGTCCTGTGCGCTTTGGGACTGGCTGGCTACTGCTACAGGACTCTGCCTATCGTCGATTTCCGTCCATACCATATCGGCGCCGACATACGCAAAGGCATGGAGATACCGGAGGACGCCGAGCAGGATGTCTATGACACAAAGCTGATTTACGAGAAGAACGGCGTGCAGAAGGAATTCACCATCGACAACTACCCAGCCAACGACTCGACATGGCATTTCGTTGACCAGAATTCGGTGCTGGTGAAGCAGGGATACGTGCCGCCGATACACGACTTCACGATAGATACTGAGGACGACGGCGACGTGACCGAGGAGTTCCTCGACGACAAGGGCTACACATTCCTGATTATAAGCTACGACCTGAGCAAGGTCAACTTCAACGACCAGAAGCGCAGGAAAATTACCGACCTGAACGCCTTCGCGCTGAAGAACGGCTACAGTCTGTATCTGCTCACAGCTTCGGTCGATGAGGACATACAGAATTTCCGCAAGACCGTGAGCCAGGACGTTGTCGTGGGACTCACCGACAAGATAACGCTCAAGACCATCATAAGATACAATCCGGGAGTCGTGCTGGTGAAGGACGGCGTGATTATAAACAAATGGCCATTGCCTGATGTGCCGGACTTCAAGGAACCGCTGGAGAAGTCGAAGTACGGAATAGTAGCCCCTGCGCATGAGCACCGCAATGTGCTTGTGGTGTTGCTTATCTGGCTGATACCAGTGCTTGTGTTGTCCGTCATGGACCTCAAGCTCAATCGCGGACGCGACTGATATATGTTGTATAACAATAGCCGTTGAGTGACAAAATCGTTTTTGTTTGAGTATATTTGATATGACTTTTTTCGAAAAACTTCATTATCAAATAACTTAAATCTAAATATTATGAGAAAGAACATTGTAGCAGGTAACTGGAAAATGAACAAGACCCTTCAGGAAGGCGTGGCGCTTGCCAACGAATTGAAGGACGCTCTTAACGGTGTAAAGCCTAATTGCGAGGTCATCGTCGCTCCTCCGTTCATACATTTGGCCAGTGTGGCTGAGGCTGTGAAGGGCAGTGTGGTGAAGGTGGCTGCGCAGAACTGCAGCGACAAGGAAAGCGGAGCCTACACAGGCGAGGTCAGCCCTGCGATGGTCGTTTCCACTGGCGCGTCATACGTCATACTCGGACACTCCGAGAGACGTTCTTACTACGGCGAGACTAACGCTGTGGTTAAGGCTAAGGTCGATGCAGCCATAAGCAACGGACTGACTCCGATAGTATGCGTGGGCGAGGTGCTCGAGGAGCGCGAGAACGGCAAGTTCTTCGACGTGGTTTCGGCTCAGGTCAAGGAGTCGCTCTTCCACTTGGACGCTTCCGCATTCGGCAAGGTCGTGATAGCCTACGAGCCAGTCTGGGCGATAGGCACAGGCAAGACCGCTACTGCCGAGCAGGCGCAGGAGATACATGCCTTCATCCGCAGCCTGATAGCAGAGAAGTACGGCAACGAGGTGGCAGAGAACACTTCGATACTTTACGGAGGCAGCTGCAAGCCTTCCAATGCTAAGGAACTGTTTGCAAACAAGGATGTCGATGGCGGTCTGATAGGCGGCGCTTCTCTCAAGGCTGCCGACTTCATGGGCATCATAACCGCATTTTAATAATTGAATATTTATAGTCCCGGTCTTTGAAAAACCGGGACTTGTTGGCTAAAAATGTTTATAAGAGATTCATTAGAGACACTTGGAAAATACCTCTTGCTCATGTACAGGGTCTTCGGAAAGCCTGACAAGTGGAAGATGTTTTTCCGACAGCTTTTGCTGGAGATGGAGACGCTTGGTCTCAGCTCTCTCGGCATAGTTATCATCATTTCCATATTCATGGGAGCTATAATGGTTATCCAGATAAAACTCGACATGGATAGCCCTCTGCTGCCGATTTACACAGTTGGACTCGCCACGCGTGATGTCCTTCTGCTGGAGTTCTCTTCCACAATCATGTGTCTCATACTTGCTGGCAAAGTCGGCTCGAACATCGCTTCGGAGATAGGAACGATGAGGATAACCGAGCAGATAGACGCCCTTGAGATTATGGGCGTGAATTCAGCCAATTTCCTTATCATGCCTAAGATAGTGGCGTTTATGCTCATGATGCCTATGCTCGTAATTATAAGCATGGCCATGGGTATGATAGGCGGTTACTCTGTGGCGCTGTTCTCGGGCATCGTCACAGTCACCGAGTTCGAGATTGGACTGCAGTTCTCGTTCGTGCCTTACCATGTGTTCTATTCCATATTCAAGTCGCTTGTATTCGCGTTCATCATTTCGTCGGTGGCGTCGTATTATGGCTATAATGTCAAGGGCGGCGCGCTCGATGTGGGCAGGGCTTCGACAAACGCGGTCGTCAACAGCAGCATCCTCATACTGCTTAGCAACATCGTGATTACTAACTTTATGCTGGCTTAACCGAAAAAAACATTTCACCCAATGATAGAACTTGTTGATGTTCATAAGTCGTTCGACGGCACTGAGATTCTTAAAGGAATATCCGCGAAGTTTGAGTCCGGCAAGACCAGCCTTATCATCGGTCAGAGCGGCTCGGGCAAGACGGTGCTCATGAAGAGCCTGATAGGTCTGCATCGTGTGGACCAAGGACAGATTATATACGACGGACGAAACATGCCCGACATGTCGTTCAAGCAGCTCCGTGCTCTGCGCCGCGAGATGGGCATGCTGTTCCAGGGCTCGGCGTTGTTCGACTTCATGACGGTGCTCGAGAACGTGATGTATCCGCTTGAGATGTTCTCGAACATGACGGCGATAGAAATAGAGAAGCGCGCGAGGTTCTGCCTTGGCCGTGTCGATTTGGTGGAGCGCAGTTATTCGCTGCATCCTTCGGAGATAAGCGGCGGTATGCAGAAACGTGTCGCCATAGCCAGAGCCATAGCCCTGAATCCTAAATACCTGTTCTGCGACGAGCCGAACTCTGGTCTCGACCCTGTTTCGAGCTTGGTCATCGACCGTCTCATAAAGGAGATTACCGAGGAATTCAACATGACCACCATAATCAACACCCACGATATGAACTCCGTCATGGAGATTGGCGACAACATCGTGTTCATAAAGAAGGGTTACATGAAGTGGCAGGGCAGCAACAAGCAGCTTTTCAACAGCGGCAGCGAGGACTTGGACGAGTTCGTCTTCGCGTCAAACCTCTTCAAGGCGGTGAAGGACGCTCACGAGAAGCACGGTGCAAGCATCTGATGCAGAGTGTGGTTATCCAAACATTTAGATTATGGACGAATTAGAGAAACTTTATGACGAGCTGCCTTATTTCGACAAGCAGCGTTTCTTGAAGAAGCATTTGGGCGATGTGAAGCCTGAAGACTTGGATGAATTTCTAATAACAGAGGATGATTATATCATGGCTGAAATAATGGTGAAGCTGGGGTATGATGATTACACATATCTTATGTAATTAGAAACAAGAAATCTCATGCGTTCAGCTCTCTTTTTTCTTGCCGGTTCGACAGTCGGAGCGGTTATCCTTGTGCCGCTGTTTTTGCTGATACATGGCGTGCCGTCGGTCAGTGCATCGTGGTGGCTTGTGCTTGCGGCTTTTGTGGTCGGCATTCCTGTGCATGAGTTGATTCATGGCATGACGTGCGCCTACGTTTCGGATAATAATTACAAAAGCATATCCTACGGTGTTTCGCTCACACGTTTCTGTGCCTACTGCCGTTACACACGTCCAGTGGATGTGCCGATGCGCTATTGGGTGTCGTTGATGCCATTCTTCGTGCTTGCTGTGGTTCCTGCCGTTGTCGCGCTTGCGGGCGGATGGGCTCCGGTGCTTCTGTTCGCAATTATCAATTTCGGAGGCTCTTCCAGCGATATTCACAAATCATTCACACTTTACCGCTCAAACCGCAAGTAGGATTTAGACGTGCGCGAAAAAATAAAAGCAAGTCTTTTGGGGGACTTGCTTTTTATTGTTAGAACAGCGATAACTGTCGTGAGTCGATGTCTTCTTTCTTGTTGTCTTTTGGCTCTTCCGCCGGTTCGTCTTTCTTTGGAGTGTAAGTGATTTTCTCCACGAATTCCTCGCCAAAGAGCGAGTTCTGCTGGAACACGTGCACCTGTTGAGGCTCTTCCTCTGCCGGTGCTTCTGCTGTGTCGGCAGTCTCCTCGGTCGCAGGTGCGAGTGCTTCTGTGGCGGTGGCAACGGTGCTTTCCGCAGCCTCGTCGGCGGTTTCAGCCTTTGTTGTTTCTGCCGTAGTCTCCACAGTCTCAGTTGCGACAGGCGACGCCTCCACGACGGTCGTTTCCTCTGTCTTCTCCATGACAGTCTCCTTTGCCGGAGTCGTGTCGAACACCACTGGCTTGTCTTCTTCTACGGGAGCCGCAGGGAATCCCACGATGTGCGGAGTCTCGATTTCCTCGTCATCGGTCTCGACTTCCGACGGCAGTGTCAGCAACGACGACAGCGCCTTGATCTGTTCTTTGAGCGACAGCAGTTTGGCTCTGAGCTCGCTGTTTCTTTCCACCTCGCCCTTCTTGTTCTTGATCTTGGCTTTAGCGCCTTCGAGCGACAGCCCTTCTATCTTCACGAGGTCGTAGATCTGCCTTACGGTCAGAACGTCCTTCTTGGTGTATTGTCTTCTGCCCTTAGGGTCTCTCTTGGGCTTCAGTATGTCGAATTCGTTTTCCCAGAATCGCAGCGCGGACTGCTCCATGCCGATGTCGTCTGCCACCTCTGCTATCGTGTAATATAGCTTGTTGGGGTAGTCCTCTATAAGGTGATATGCTTTCGCTTTGCTCATGTCTTTGCTTTGTCGGTTTCCTTATTTCTTGATTATAAGTTTCTGACCGGCATTTATTCTCGCGCCTCTAAGGTGGTTCCATTTCTTTATCTGGGAGATGGTCACATTATATTTTCTCGCAATGTTGCCGAGGTTCTCGCCTCTTCTCACCTTGTGGTAAACGGTTTTGCCACGGCTCTTTGACGATGACGAAGATGATGAGCTCTTGGCCGTTGCCGTAGGCGCGCTGGAGTTGTATGAGCGTGATTCGGCCTCGGTCACGGTCTCGCTGCTCGACTGGAAGTCGCCTCCGCCGTTGCTGTATGCGCTGTCCTCCATTGCGATGAACTTCGACATTGCGTAGCCAGGGAGTCTTAAAGTATATTTCTCTCCAGGTATTATGTTCCTTCTGTACTGTGGGTTGAGAATCTCGAGCTCATCGATAGGCACGCCGGTTATCTCTGAGATTCTGTTGAATGTCGTGCGGCCCTTCACTACGATTGTGTCAGTGTGTGCAGGCATGTCCACTTCGGCAGGGCACAGGTTGTGCTGCTGGTAGTAGTTCATCACATAGTTGGCTGCGATGAAGATAGGCACGTAGCTTCTTGTCTCGGCTGGCAGGTAGTCGTATATCTGCCAGTAGTTCTTCTTGCCTCCGGAGCGGCGTATGGCTCTGTTGACGGTGCCTGGTCCGCAGTTGTATGCAGCTATGGCGAGGTGCCAGTCGCCGTAGATTCTGTAGAGGTCTTTCAGGTATCTTGCGGCTGCCTTGGTCGATTTCACAGGGTCTCTTCTCTCATCTACGAGTGTGTTCACCTCCAGCCCGTACATTCTTCCGGTAGAAGGCATGAACTGCCACAGTCCAGCGGCTCCGGCTCTCGATACTGCTCTTGCGTTCAGAGCTGACTCGATGACAGGCAGGTAACGGAACTCGAGCGGCACTCCGTAGCGCTCAAGTATGTCGTCGAAGATAGGGAAGTAGTATTTTCCTATGCCCAGCATATTCTCCACGAGCTTTCTTCTTCTGCCTGTGTACAAGTCTATGGCGTCTCTCACTACGTTGTTGTATGGCATTTCCACCTCGTAAGGCAGCTTGCTCAGGCGGTCTCTGTACTCTTTCTCCGAGTATGCTACGTTAGCTGAGTTCTTGTAGCAGTTCTTGTAGTGGACGTGGCGCGCGTAGTATGAGTATGTCAGAGAGTCGAGCGCCGTGTTGAATTCTTCCGGTACCTCGAACTTTCCGCTGCTGTTAGGCGTGCGGCTGCTCTGTCTTGGCTCGTATGATGATGAAGAAGACGCAGATGATGAGGTGGTCGTGCGGCTTCTGTTGCTGCTGTGTATCCTTTGCTTTTCTCTTTGCACGTAGCTTCCCCCGCTTTTAGAGGTGTTGTTGTCGGACAACAGTTCGTCAATGTCGTCGGGCGGTGTTATGCCTCCGTTCAGTTGCGCGTTGAGCATCACTGGCAACTGCAGACAAATGATTGTGATAACTGTTTTAGCAAGCAATCTTATATTCATATGCGTGTCTTTATTAGGCGTGTTCGTTGGAACTTAAAAAGTCAACGTGCAATTAACGCCAACGTTCTTATATTCGTTTAGTTTTATTTCCGGCTCGACCCTCAATGATAGATCCGGCGTTATGTCAAAGTTAAACAGCTGGGCATCCACGAATGCGTCGATGATGGACAGTCCGTACCATGCCACGATGCCTATGATGCTCAAGTCCCTGTATCTTCTGAATCTCATATATCTCTGATTCAGGGCGTTGGTCAACCATCCCATGTCCACGCTTTCGGCACTCTGTCCGGCAGGGATGTATTTCTGCCAGGTCGTTGTGCTTTCGTCCTCGTCGGCTATGGAGATATAGGCCTTCCTGTAGTCGGTGTATTTGCCGTTGGTGTATATAATCGCGTATATCAGAGCGGCGTATCCTGCGTACACGATAGGCAGCTTCCAATATTTGCGATTGTATATCTGTCCTAATCCGAGTCCTGGCACTAAGCTGTAGTACAGCGCGTGGCGAGGATTGGGCGACCATTGTTTTTTGCTTTGTTCCTTGTCAATGGAGTCGGTCAGAGCCTTGGCGGCCTTGTCGTCCATTGTGATGACATTCTTTGGGGCTTGCGGCTCGTCGTCAGCCTCGAATGCCTTGTCCGCTTCTGTATAAACCGAATCTTGTGTAGGTGCGAATTCTTCTGCCGACACGTTTGCGGACATTGTCAGCATCAAAAAGAGAGTCAATATGGCTGCAAGATTCTTGATCGGTTTATTCTCCTAGCAGTTTTATTATTTTGTTAAGTTCGTCAGCGTTGCTGAATGATATTGAGATTTTTCCCTTGCCTCTGTTGTTGCAAGACAGTTCCACCTTGTTGTTCAGCTTGTTCTGTATTCTGTCTCTCATCTCTGCGTATTCTGGCGCGAGCGTCTTCTTTTCTCTCTTTTTCTTGCCGCCTTCCAATGCTTCTTTCACCATCACCTCCACGGCGTGAGACGACAGGTTGTTCTTGATGGCTTTCTCGTAAATCTCGAGCTGCTTCTGTGGGTCGTCGAGGCTGAGCAGTGCGCGTGCGTGCGCCATGTCTATCTGCTTTTTTGATATGCCAAGCTGTATCTCGGCAGGGAGCTTGAGCAGTCGGAGGTAGTT
The DNA here is from genome assembly GCA_946183755.1 of uncultured bacterium. Taxonomy (GTDB): domain Bacteria; phylum Bacteroidota; class Bacteroidia; order Bacteroidales; family Paludibacteraceae; genus UBA4363. Next base: position 14,949 of record CAMHCZ010000023.1, read on the forward strand.
GGAAACGGTGGCTCTCTTCTTGCCCACGAGTGCTGAGATTTTCTCCTGTGTCAGGTTCTGTGTCTCGGTCAGGGCTTTGTACGAGAGCGCGATTTCTATGGCGTTCAGGTCCTCTCTCTGGACATTCTCCACGAGCGCCATCTGCATCACGGTTTCGTCTTCCGCTGTCTTGATGTACGAAGGGATTTTCGAGAGCCCGGCTTTCTGTGCGGCACGGAATCTTCTTTCGCCAGAGATTATCTGGTATTTGTCGTCGGAGATTTTTCTTACGGTGATAGGCTGTATCACGCCCAGCTGCTTGATGGATTCAGCGAGGTCGTCTAAAGCCTCTTCGTCGAAGTTCGTACGTGGCTGGTCTGGGTTAGGTTCGATTGATGATATTGGAAGCGTATCGAATATAGAGGAGCCCGAAGTCTTTATGTCTTCAGCAGAACCGCCGAGCAGCGAGCTGAGTCCTCTTCCTAAAGCAGGCTTGTTATTCTTTGCCATATTGAAAAATCTCTGTTGTTTAGTGAATTTACTTGTTGTTGTTTATAAGTTCCTCGGCGAGCTGCATGTAGTTCTTCGAACCTTTTGAC
>CAMHCZ010000024.1 GCA_946183755.1 uncultured bacterium
CCTTAGGATGCAATAAGCGAAGTTCACGCTTTTTTTGCATCCTTTTCTATTTGCGGCAACCTGTTGTCATCGGTAAGTTGCTGACGCTGAACAAGCATAGCGCAGATGACAACACAGCAACAACAAACTGCTGCCGCTGAGTTTGCTGAATTTTGGGCAGACAAAGGCGCCGAGAAGCAGGAGGCACAACGCTTTTGGATTCAATTGCTTAGCGAAGTCTTAGGCATTGAGAACACAACAAAATACATCGAGTTTGAAAAACAAGTAAAACTCTCGCACACATCATTCATCGACGCCTACATACCCAGCACAAAAGTGCTAATAGAACAAAAAGGCGCAAAAGTTGATTTGCACAAGGCGGCAAAGCAAAGCGACGGCACAGAACTGACACCCTATCAGCAAGCGAAACGCTACGCCGACGAGATGCCAAACTCGATGCGTCCGCACTGGATTGTGGTCTGCAACTTCCAGGAGTTTCTCGTCTACGACCTTGAAAAGCCTGGTGAAGAGCCACAGCAAATCTTCCTTAAGGACCTCAGAAAGGAGTATTACAGACTGCAATTTCTTGCCGACAGCCGACACGACTATCTGCGCCGCGAGGAAGAACTTTCGTTGCAAGCCGGCACGCTTGTGGGCAAACTCTACGATGCGCTGATAAAACAATACATTGATCCCGATGAAAAGAGCCTTCGCTCGCTAAACATTCTGTGCGTCAGATTGGTTTTCTGTCTTTACGCCGAGGATGCTGGACTCTTTGCCACACGAACGGCTTTCGAGGATTATCTGCGTTCGTTTGCTACAGAAAACACTCGCGATGCTGTCATAAAACTGTTCAAAGCGCTTGACACTCCTTTGGCACAGCGTGACAAATATGACACAAAGCTGCAGCCTTTCCCATACGTCAACGGCGGACTTTTTGCCGCTGAAAACATCGAAATTCCGAACTTCACTGAGGAAATCATCGATGTAATATGCAACCACTGCGCTCCGTTCGATTGGGCGGACATCTCGCCAACCATTTTCGGCGCTGTGTTTGAATCCACTTTGAATCCCGAAACGCGGCGCAAAGGCGGAGTGCACTACACAAGCGTGCAGAACATACATAAAGTGATTGACCCGCTGTTTTTGGACGACTTGGAAGCTGAGTTCAGAAAAACACGCGCCATAAAAACCGCAAAGCAAAGGCATGAGAAACTGCTGATTTTCCAAGAAAAACTCGGTTCACTCACATTCCTCGACCCGGCATGCGGCAGTGGAAATTTCCTTACAGAAACTTACTTGTCCTTGCGTCGTTTGGAAAACAAGACTATTCTGGAAGAACTGCTCACAAAGAAAATGATGGGACAAACATTCTTGAACATAGAGCATGAAGAGTTTAATCCCATAAAAGTCCACATAAACCAGTTTTACGGCATAGAAATAAACGATTTCGCTGTGACTGTGGCAAAGACAGCGCTTTGGATCGCAGAAAGTCAAATGATAGCTGAAACAGAAAACATAATCAGAAAAGACATTGATTTTCTGCCACTCACAACCAACGCGTTCATTGTCGAGGGCAACGCCCTGCGAATGGATTGGGCAACGCTCAAACCCATTGACGAGACCGCAATGCCCGCCAACAGCCTTTTCTGCGGATTTGCTACAGAAACTGACGGCCTTCGCCACCAATACGATTATATAATTGGAAATCCGCCGTTTGTGGGTGGAAAAATGATGGATGAAAGCCAAAAGAATGATATGATATTCATTTTCGGCAAAAAATGGAAAAACCTTGGAAATATGGATTATGTTTCCTGTTGGTACAAAAAAGCAGCCGAATATATGCAAGACACAAACACCAAAGCAGCCCTTGTTTCAACTAACTCGGTCTGCCAAGGGCAAGCGGTGGCTGCGTTATGGAAACCATTGTTCAATGATTATCAATTGCATTTTGATTTTGCGTGGCGCACATTCCGTTGGGATAGTGAAAGCACCGAGAAGGCGCACGTTCATTGTGTGATTGTTGGATTCAGTTGCTTCGGCTCCGCTCAGCAACCAGAGTCTTCGGTCGTTGAGCGTAGCCGAAACGAGAAACGCATTTTCAACGCCGACGGCACCGTCATAAACGCCAATAACATAAATGGTTATTTGATTGATGCTGATAACACATTTATTGATAACCGTTCAAAACCACTTTGCGATGTTCCTGAAATGACGTTTGGCAGTATGCCTAACGACGGTGGAAATTTTATTTTAACTGAAGATGAGAAAAATGACATTCTTCAAAAAGAACCCAAATTGGAAAAATTCATTCGTGTGTATTTGGGCGCACAAGAATTTATAAACGGGAAACGCAGATATTGTTTGTGGCTTAAAAACGCATCGCCAGCGGAAATTAAGAACAGTCCCGAATTATATCAACGCGTGCAAAACGTGTATAAAATACGTTCCGAAAGTTCAGCAGCACCAACAAGAGAGAAGGCCAACATTCCACATCTGTTTTTCTACGATGCCCAACCCGAAAGCGGACAATACCTTCTTGTGCCAAGTGTTTCGTCCGAAAGAAGGCAATACATTCCGATGGGATTCCTTGATTGTGGTATTGTAGCAAGCAATCTTGTATATATCGTGCCTAATGCAAATCTTTACCATTTTGGTGTGCTCACATCCTTTGTCCATATGGCTTGGGTGCGTGCGGTTTGCGGACGGATGAAATCCGATTATCGCTATTCTAACGCAGTGGTCTACAATAACTTTCCTTGGTGTAACCCGACCGATGAACAAATCAGAAAAATTGAACAAACAGCACAGACAATAATTGATATTCGTGCTAAAATGGAAGATTGTTCTTTGGCAGACCTTTACGATAATTTTTCTATGCCGCTTGAACTTCGGAAAGCCCACCAATCCAACGACCGCGCCGTAATGGCCGCCTACGGCTTCGACCCCAAAATGACAGAGAGCGAGATTGTGGCAGAATTATTCAAATTATATCAAGCGAAGAATAAATAATACCGTACCGAAAGTTTTATAACTAAAAACTGCCACTATTGGCACTTTTTAGTAATGCAAAGACAACCTTTTTTGTTCTACAACGTATGGGTTACATTAAAAAACTGCCAATCTTGGCATTTTTATAACATACACCATTGTTTTTATTCATAAAGCGAGGTTTCATTATACCGCCATGAAAACCGCAATAAGAAACAAAAGCATTATCTTTGTGTCTTATGAAGGAGAAGATAAAGACAAAGATCAGGAAGCTGCGTTTCAAGTACAAAATCTCGATACTGAACGAGAACACACTTGAGGAGACCCACTCCCTGAGACTCTCGCCGCTGAACGCCATCACGCTGTTTGTGGTGCTTCTGCTTATCGTCTTTGCTTTCTACTCTGTCATAATACTATTCACGCCTATTCGCAATTATCTGCCTGGCTACTCCACCGAAGAAATGAGAGACAACTACATGAGAAACGCTCTGATGGCGGATTCTCTGATGGAAGTCGTTGACAGGCAGAACACCTACATTGCGAGGCTGAGAGATGTCGTGACCGGCGACATAGACATACAGTCAAGAGCGGCGCTGGACTCTGCCGTGAACGACACTGCGACAAAAGGCTTCATGACCAGGACTGAACGCGAGGAAAACTTCCTGAAGGAATATGAAAACAGCGAAGCCATCGAGGACACAAACACGCCGCACAACGCCTACGCCAGCATGTTCTTCACTCCGCTGAAGGGCGTAGTCGGCAAAAAGTTCAATCCGCAATCCGGACAATACGGCATAAACATAACAGCCAAGCCATCGTCGCCAGTGGCTGCGGCGCTGTCGGGCACAGTGATAAGCATAAGCTACACGATAGGCGACGACTACACCGTGGTGATGAGCAACGACAACAACTTCATAACAGTCTATAGCAACCTTTCGGACGTGCTGGTGTCGCCTAACCAAAAGGTCTATGCCGGACAGCCGATTGCCATATCGCAGACAGCAAGCGAATCGTCGCTGCATTTCGAATTATGGCAGAACAACATGCCGCTTAATCCCGAAGACTTCATAATATTCTGATATAAAAACATAAAACAATGAGCAAGAAGAAGATAGCGATACTCGGAAGCACCGGAAGCATAGGAACGCAGACTCTTGAAGTGATAGAAGAACACCCCGACCTTTTCGAGGCATACGCGCTGACAGCAAACCACAATGCAGACTTGCTTATTGAACAAGCACGGAAATTCAATCCGGAGTTCGTCGTCATAGCCGATGAAACGCTCTACGGCAAAGTGAAGGACGCACTGTCCGACCTGCCGATGAAGGTGTATGCCGGCAGCGACGCCATCTGCGAAGTCGCATCCATGGACACTATCGACGTGGTGCTGACAGCCATGGTGGGCTATGCTGGACTGAAGCCGACAATCGCCGCCATAAAGGCTCACAAGACGATAGCGTTAGCCAACAAGGAGACGCTCGTTGTGGCAGGACAGCTTGTGGAAAGGCTTTCTATGGAGAATCACGCGCCTATCCTGCCTGTCGATTCCGAGCATTCGGCGATATTCCAGTGCATAAACGGAGAAAATCCCGATCAAATAGAGAAAATCATCATAACCGCATCAGGAGGTCCATTCCTCCACACGCCAGCCGACCAGCTGAAAGACGTGACTCCTGCGCAGGCACTCAACCACCCGAACTGGAGCATGGGAGCGAAGATAACAATAGACTCCGCAAGCATGATGAACAAAGGCTTTGAGGTGATAGAAGCGAAGTGGCTTTTCGGACTTCAGCCAGAGCAGATCGATGTGATTGTGCATCCGCAGTCGATTGTGCACTCCATGGTGCAGTATGTGGACGGCGCAGTGAAGGCGCAGCTCGGCATCCCGGACATGAAACTGCCTATACAGTACGCGCTGACATACCCTAACAGAGTGCATCTCTCAGCACCAAGACTTGACTTCAGAAAGGATTCGCAGCTTACGTTCCTCGAGCCAGACACAAAGAAGTTCAGAAACCTGACTTTCGCATTCGAGGCGCTGCGCCGCAAAGGAAACGCGGCTTGTGTGCTGAACGCTGCCAACGAGGTTGTAGTGAACGCATTCCTGCACGAGAAAATCGGATTCCTCACTATGTCCGATATCATCGAGAAAACGATGGAGAAAGCGGCGTACATAGCAGAACCAACCTACGAGGACTATGTGCAGTCCGACAAGGAAGCTCGCCGCATAGCCGAGGAGATGCTATAATCCGTTCCTTTCGCGGACAAACTTTTCGATGAAATCGACTGTCTTGTCGATTCCAAGGCTCGACACATCGATGCACAGATGGTAGTTTGAAGCCACTCCCCACTCTCTGCCGGAGTAGGTGTTGTAATAGTCGGCACGTTTGCTGTTAGTGTTTCTTATCAGCTTCAGAGCCTTCTCCTCGCTCACACCTGAACGCTTGGTCACGAGTTTGACTTTGTCCTCCTCGTTGGCGCTGAGGAATACGCTCACAAGCTTAGGATTGTTTCGCAGCACATAGTCAGAGCATCGTCCGACGATGACGCACGGTCCGTCCTCCGCCAATTTCTTTATGACATCCGACTGCACCTTGAACAGCGAGGTGTTGGACATGTAATTGTCGTCCAGACATTCACCGCCAATAAGATTCTGGAAAAAACGAATGAATCCCGGCTTTTCATCGGCCTTTTCGAAGATGTCCACATCAAAGCCTATCTCCTTGGCAGCCAGAGTTATCAGTTCCTTGTCATAATACTTGAAGCCGAATCTATCGGCAAGTTTCTTGCCTATGGTTCTGCCGCCTGCGCCAAACTGGCGTCCTATGCTTATTACCGTGTTTTCCATATCTATTAATTTTCAGTGGTTACACTCTTGTCTTCTATATTCTTCTTGAACTCTTTGTATTGTCTGTAAAACAGGATGGCAGCCGTTGTGAATGCCAGAACATCAGCTATCGGGACGCTGAGCCATACGCCGTCGAGCTCAAAAAACGGAGGCAGAGCGAATAGCAAAGGTATGAGGAACAGCATCTGTCGTGTCGATGACAGGAATATCGCCTTGCCTGCCTTGCCTATTGACTGGAAGAAATTGCCCACCACCATGCCGAAACCGACCGTCGGAGCCGCCAGCATAAGTATTCTCATGCCTCGCGACGAAATGCCGATCAACTCCTCGTTATCGGTGAACATCATGGCTATGTATTCCGGCAGCAACTCGCAGATAAGGAACGAGATAGACATAACAATCGTCGAGTACAATGCCGTGTACTTGAACACGCTTATAACTCTGTCGTACTGCTTCGCGCCAAAGTTGAATCCCGCTATCGGCTGCATGCCCTGGGCTAATCCAAGTATAAGCATAAAGAAAAGCATCATCACAGAGTTTATGATTCCGTAGGCGCTTATCGCCATGTCGCCGCCGAACTTTCTGAGCATCAGGTTTATGACTATAACGACAAGGCAGCCGCAGGCGTTAATCACAAACGGCGACATGCCGATGGAAAGGATGCCTTTCACGATGTTCTTGTCCAAAGTGAATATGCCTTTTTTGAAGCGTATGTAACTGTCGGCCTTGCTGAAATGGCGCAGCACAAAGACGAACGACACGGACTGCGCCAGAATCGTGGCGAGCGCCGCTCCCGTAATGCCCCATTTCATCACAAAAATGAACAGCGGAGCCAGCACCAAGTTCACTAACACGGTCAGCAACGTGGCATTGCGCGCCTTCTGAGGATAGCCCGACGAGCGCATCACGTTGTTCAAACCGAAGTAAAGGTGCGTTATGACATTGCCTAAAAGTATAGGAATCATGAAGGCACGGGCGTACTGCAGAGTGTCGTCGCTGGCGCCGAAAAGCCTCAGTATCGGGTCTAAAAACAGCAGAACGCCAAGCATATAGACCAGTCCGATGATGATGTTGAGCATGACGACGTTGCCAAGCACTTTGGTAGCGCCCTCGTTGTCGTCCTGCCCCATTTTTATAGACACAAGTGTAGAGCCGCCTGCGCCAATCATCGCGCCGAATGCGATGGAAAGGTTCATCAGCGGAAATGTTATAGCCAGTCCGGCAAGCGCCAGTTCGCCCACTCCCTGCCCTATGAAGATTCTGTCGATGACATTGTACAAAGAACTCGCAATCATCGCCACAATCGCCGGCACAGAGTAAGTCATGAGCAGAGAACGCACGTTCTCCGACCCTAAGGCTTTCGGTGATTTAGATATGGAATTCGCCATTTAATCAAGTTTTTTCTTCACATTCAAGTTTGCATCCTTCAGGCTCTGGAAATCGTAGTTGGACTTCACCTGGCGGATTATCGCCTCCACGATTCGCCACATTTCACCGCCTTTTTTATAGTTCGCCTCGCAAGCGAACGTCACACGGTTGTCCTTGATGAGCCTTTTCGCGGCGTTTTTCTTGGCCTTGTCGTCCTTATTGTACACCGCGATAGAGTTTCCGCCCTGCTCCTTGACTAATCGCATGCAAGGAATATCGGTCTCGCCATCGCCGAAGTATATCATGTGCTTGAACGGCACAGGACGGTCGTTCTCCGCCATGTACTCGTTTATTCTGTAGTTCTCGCTGATCTTTCTTATTCCTTTGTTTATCATGAACAGGAACTGCGTCTTGGCAGTAAAGTCCACTGCCACAGCCGGCCATGTGGCTATGCCGTCCACATCGTACAGGAAAGAACATGCGTAAACCTCCTTGAACTCATTGTAAATGTCGGTGCCTTCTATCATCTCGCGCAGTCCGCTCGAGTTTATGTAATGCTCCACACGAACGCCGTTTTCATCGCCCATCTGGTTCACAAGTCCGAACCACTCCTTCACTCCTTCATAAAGTTCGATGCTCTTGCCGAAATTCACGAAAGCCTCTCTCCTTATGCTCTTTTTGGCCATCTTGGACTTCTCAATCATAAGCTTCATGTAGCAAAGCACTCCGCTCGCCTCATTGTCCTTGGCCAACTGGTTACTTTCTTTCCAGAACTTCTTTTTATCGGAAATTCCGACCTCTTTCAGGAAGTCATACTCCTGCATATTGGCAGGCGAAAGCGTACCATCGAAATCATATATCAAAGCCACAACCGGCCTGTCTGTTTTCTTAATCATAAATCACTCTTTATCAATCTTTTCCTTCTTCTTGTCGAATGCGTCAACAATCCTCTTCACGAGGCTGTGGCGCACAATATCGTTGACGTTGAACACGACGAAACCGATGCCTTTAACCGACTTCAGCACCTTCAGCGCCTCCAGCAGTCCGGAGCGTTGCGATGCCGGCAGGTCTATCTGCGACACGTCGCCGGTCACAATCATCTTGCTGCCCATGCCCATGCGCGTCAGGAACATTTTTATCTGCTCTCTGGTCGTGTTCTGCGCCTCGTCGAGTATCACAACCGCGTCGCTCAGCGTGCGGCCTCTCATGAAAGCCAGCGGCGCTATCTGTATCGTCCCGTCGCTCATGTAATCACGGAGCTTTGACGCCGGAATCATATCCTCCAGAGCGTCGTACAGCGGTTGCAGGTACGGGTCAATCTTCTCCTTCATGTCACCTGGCAGGAAACCCAGTTTCTCGCCTGCCTCTACCGCCGGACGGCTAAGCACGATTTTTCTCACGGCCTTGTTCTTCAGCGCGTTCACGGCCAAGGCTATGGCTGTATATGTCTTGCCGCTTCCTGCCGGGCCTGTCGCAAACATCAAGTCGTATTTCTCAAAATCATCTTTTAGCTTCTTCTGATTTTTCGTGCGCGCCATTATCTTTTTGCCGTTCACACCGAACAAAATCAGGCTGTCCTCCTCTTTCAAGTCATCCTCTTTCACCTCTCCCTTCACTATCTGCACTATCTTCTCCTCGCTCAGCTCGTTATGACGTTTCCCCCAGTCTATCATGCGCTTCATTATATGCTCGAAAGCATCGACATCAGCCTTTTCACCGCGCACTTTCATAATCCTGCCTCTCGCCAGAAGCACGATTTTAGGGCACAGGTTCTTCACCAGCTGAATATTGCCGTTGTTTACGCCATAGACCACCACTGGGTCAACGTCCTCGCTTATTTCAATTACTCTTTCCGTCATTTCTTAAAAACACGAATAGAGAAACGCCCGATGAGCATTTCCCTATTCGCCATTATTTCACTTTTTATTCTGTATCAACTTAATATTACCATGCGAACAATGGATATTGAGCCATGATGCTGTTAACCTTTTCCTTGACAGACTTGATAGTTGCCTCGCTTTCAGGATCAGAAAGTACGGTGTCGATAAGTTCTACTATCTCGCCCATCAGCTCCTCCTTGGCACCACGAGTTGTAATAGCTGGAGTACCGAAGCGCAGACCTGAAGTCTGGAATGGGCTGCGGCTGTCGAATGGAACCATGTTCTTGTTTGTTGTAATGTCAGCAGCTACGAGAGCCTTCTCTGCCAACTTACCAGTAAGGTCAGGGAACTTGGTACGGAGGTCAACAAGCATAGAGTGGTTGTCTGTACCGCCGCTTATGATCTTATAACCCTTGTCAACGAATGCCTGAGCCATAACAGCCGCATTCTTCTTAACCTGCTGCTGGTAAACCTTGTATTCCGGCTGAAGAGCCTCGCCGAAAGAAACAGCCTTGGCAGCAATGACGTGCTCAAGTGGTCCGCCCTGTACGCCAGGGAACACAGCCGAGTTAATCAGAGCTGACATCTTCTTGATCTCGCCCTTAGGAGTCTTCTTGCCCCATGGGTTGTCGAAGTCCTTGCCAAGAAGGATAACACCACCGCGAGGTCCACGCAAGCTCTTGTGTGTGGTACTTGTTACGATATGAGCGTACTTGAGAGGGTTCTCAAGAAGTCCTGCTGCGATAAGTCCTGCTGGGTGAGCCATATCCACCATGAAGATTGCACCGATTTCATCGGCAACCTTACGTATGCGTGCGTAATCCCACTCACGGCTGTATGCTGATGCTCCACCGATGATCATCTTTGGCTTCTCGGCGCGGGCTATCTGCTCAAGCTGGTCATAATCGATACGGCCAGTCTCCTCATTGATGTTGTATGAAAGTGCCTGATAAACAATACCAGAGAAATTCACAGGAGAACCGTGGCTGAGGTGTCCGCCGTGGCTGAGGTTAAGTCCGAGGAACTTATCACCTGGCTCCATGCATGCCATGAACACAGCCATGTTGGCCTGTGCTCCTGAGTGAGGCTGAACGTTAGCCCACTCTGCGTTGAAAATCTTCTTCAGACGCTCGATAGCCAAAGTCTCGCTTTCATCGACCACCTCGCAACCGCCGTAGTAACGGTGTCCGGCATAGCCCTCGGCATATTTATTAGTAAGAACTGAGCCCATAGCTTCAAGAACCTGGTCGCTCACGATGTTTTCAGATGCAATGAGTTCGATACCCTTAAGTTGTCTTTCTCTCTCACGCTTGATGATGTCAAAGATTTGATCGTCTCTTTTCATTTAAATCAAGTTTTTATAATTAATAATTTTGCTTATTGTTTCTTTTTCTTCTCTACTGTCCAGCCGAACTTGCCTATTTTATCGCCAATCTTGTAGTAATTGCCATGGTTATAGGCGATGAATGCGGCCTTCTTCTCGTCGAACGCCCCTGTTGCCGGGTCGATGAACTCGTCATCGGCCTGCACATTGACGACCTCCGATATGAACATGTCATGCGAGCCAAGCTCCACCACTTGCTTCACGCGGCATTCTATGCTTATAGGCGCTTCCTCTATGGTCGGCGCCGAAATCTTCTCGCTCTTTCCTGGTGTCAACCCCATCTCCTTCCATTTGTCCACGTCCTTTCCGCTCTTCACTCCACACCAGTCGGCTGCTTTAGCCAGTTTCTCGTTTGTCAGGTTTATGACAAATTCGCCAGTCTGCTTTATTATATCGTATGAGTGGCGCGACTTTCTGACGCTTATGTAGCACATGGCTGGGTCGCTGCATATCGTTCCTACCCACGCCACAGTCAGGACATTGCTCTCCATGCCATTGCCGCCGCACGACACTAACACTGCGGGCAAAGGATAAATCATAGTTCCAGGGCGCCAACTCCTCTTCATGTCCGGTTTCTTACTTTATCTCGATTTCGTTCTGGCCAATCATGCTTTCGCAGTAATGGCACTTGACCACGATATTCTTCTTGTCCACGACCTCGAAACGTGTAGGGACAGGCTGGTTGTTGGTTATGCACTTAGGATTAACGCACTTTATTATGTCGTGTATCTCCTCTGGCAGACCGATTGTCTGCTTCTCCACAACCTTGTAGTCCTTGATTATGTTAAGCACCGCGTTTGGAGCCACAAGCGCAATCTTGTCTATCTCGTCCGCCTTGAAGTATTTGTCCGAAATCTTGATTATGCCCTTGACACCGGACTTCTTGCTTGTCAGATTATTGCCTATCGTTATCTGCTTCTCGGACTTGTCAAGACCAAGTATAGACACGACTTTAAAAAGCTTGTCAGAAGGAATGTGGTCTATCACTGTTCCGTTCTCCAAAGCCACTACTACAAGTTCTTTCTTCTGTTCTGACATATTTTTCTGTTTTTTAAATCAATCCGAGAGAATCACAAATAACCGCCTGACGCACGAACACGCCGTTTCTTGCCTGGTCGAAGTAGTACGCCTTAGGGTTTGAGTCCACATCAACGTCTATCTCGTTGACTCTTGGCAGCGGATGCAGCACGCGCAGGTTGTCCTTTGTGCCGTCAAGCATCGCGTTCTTGAGCTTATACACATTCTTGACTCTCTCATACTCAAGCAAGTCCTGGAATCTCTCGCGCTGCACTCTTGTCATGTAAAGGATGTCAGCATTCTCGATGCCTACGAGCTCTCTCTGCTCCTTGTAAGGAATTCCGTTCTTGTCGCAGAAAACCTTGTACTGCTCAGGCATTTTCAACTCGTCCGGTGCTATGAATGTGAAGTTTGGCTTGAAGTGCGACATCGCCATGAGCAGCGAATGCACTGTACGACCGTACTTCAGGTCGCCCACCATGTAGATGTTCAGATTCTCAAGTCTTCCCTGTGTCTTTTTTATTGAATAAAGGTCGAGAAGCGTCTGTGTAGGGTGCTGGTTAGAGCCGTCGCCAGCATTGATGATTGGCACAGAGCCGACTTCAGACGCATATCTTGCCGCTCCGTCCAGAGGGTGACGCATCACGATCAGGTCCACATAATTGCTGACCATTCTTATGGTGTCATGCAGTGTCTCTCCTTTGCTTGTGCTTGTGTTAGCCGCGTCAGAGAATCCTATCACACGGCCGCCAAGACGGTTTATGGCAGTCTCGAAGCTCAACCTTGTGCGGGTCGATGGTTCGAAAAACAATGTTGCTACGACTTTGCCCTTTAACAGGTCTCGATTGGGATTGGCTTCGAAATCAGCTGCGGCATCAAGGATTTTCAGAATCTTATCCTTGGAATAATCAGTGATTGAAACCAGACTTTTTGAGTTCATATTATGATGTTAGATTTATTCCTTTGCAAACGGTAGCGCGAGTGCGAAATTATCCTGCCGTATATCAATGCAAAATTATATTCTTTTCTCCATATATTTTTTCAAACCACGCACTTTATTTTTCTGATTTTCTGAAAATGCCGATGAACATGCGAAAAACGCCACTACTCCACGCCGAACTTCGCTTTCACCATCGCCGTTTTGGACTTCGGCACAAGCACTGTGACAGAGCATTTCAAGTCGAACTGCTGCGACACTATTTTCAACGAATTATCCTTCACCACCTTCATTATGCTGTTCATCTTCTCGTAATCAAACTCCACTGTTATCTCATCCTCCACCGTCTTCTCCACAATATGGGCGTTCTGCAGCGCGTCCTCCATCGCCGAACGGTAAGCCACGACGAGTCCGCCCGTGCCCAGCAACACTCCGCCGAAATACCGCACCACGACAGCCATCACGTCATGCAGTCCGTTGGACACAAGCTGCGTGAGCATCGGTTTGCCGGCCGTTCCGCTCGGCTCGCCGTCGTCGCTCGAGCGTGTCACGCAGTCCTCGTCGGTCTTGCCCACCACATAGGCATAGCAGACATGGCGCGCGTCGTGGTACTTTTTTCTGTATTCATCCAGCTTTTTCTTCGCGTCATCGACCGACGCTACAGGAAACACAAACGAATAGAAGCGGCTGCCTTTGTCCTTGTACAACCCTTCCGACAACTCGTCCAGCGTCAGATATTTATCGGTTTCTGCCATCAAAAAAATCTTTGAGATGCAAAGATAATGAAAGTATTCAAGGGGATTTGCGGTATGCGCAAGATGAGCTTTTTATTTTTATGCAAAAAGACTTAAAAGCAGACCTTGTAAATAAAGTTTGATTAAATTTGCACTTGATTTTATATAAGGCAAAAAGACCTACGCAATTATGAATTTCATATCTAATTTATTTACCAATCCATCGACAATTACAACACTGCTTTATTTGACAATAACCGCTTTTGTTGGAGTTCTGTTAGGTAAAGTCAAATTCGCCAATATAAAACTCGGAATCGCCGGAGTGCTTTTCACCGGCATCGCGCTCGGACACTTCATCTTCCCTGTGGATGCCTCGCAGGAGACTATCCTGAACTTCGTCCGTGACTTCGGACTCATACTCTTCGTTTACAGCATCGGTATTGACACTGGACCTCGTTTCCTTTCTTCTTTCAAGAAAGACGGTCTCAAGCTCAATCTGCTCGCCATCGGCATTGTCCTTGGCGGACTCATCACCACACTGATAATATTCTACTTCTTCAACGCCAATGGCGACAAGGGCGACGTCTTCGCCGGCATCATGAGCGGCGCGGTAACTAACACGCCTGGTCTCGGAGCCGCACAGCAGGTCATAAACGAGCAAGTGCAGCAGAATCCAAACATAGGACTTGATGTCAAGAACCTCGGTGCCGGATACGCCATAGCATATCCATTCGGTGTAATCGGACTGCTGATGGTGATACTGCTCGTAAGACTCATCTTCAAGATTAATATCAAGGAGGAAGAGAAGAACTACATCGAAAGTCTCGGCGACACCGGCTCAAAGCTTGAGAGTGTTGAGATAACAATCAAGAACCCAGCAATATACGGCAAGACAATCGACTACATAAAGACTTTCGTCGACACTGAGCTGGCCATCTCCAGAATATTCCGCAACGGCGACTATCTGCTCGCCAAAGAGGACGAGGTGATACAAGAAGGCGACGTAATATACGGAGTTTCCGAGCAGAACTGCCTTGAGAACCTGCGTCTGAAACTGGGAGACGTCGTGCTGAGAGAGCGCAGAAACATAACCGGCACAATGGACCTCATCAGCGTTCTGGTCACAAACAGGAAAATAGCCGGCAAGACAATCGAACAAGTCGGCATCTACAGAAGATACGAAGCCAACATCACAAGAATATACCGCTCCGGCATGGAGATTCTGCCTACAAAGAAGACTACCCTCGAGCTTGGCGACACTGTGAAGATTATCGGCGACGTGAAGATTCTGAACGATGTGAAGAACGAGCTCGGCAACTCGAACAAGGAGCTGGCCATTCCTAATATCGTGCCTATGTTCATCGGAATATTCATCGGTATCATCGTAGGAAGCATACCTATCGCCATACCAGGAATGCCAGTGCCAGCGAAACTCGGTATCGCCGGCGGACCGCTGCTCATAGCTCTGCTTCTGGGCAACAAGGGACGAATGGGCAAGCTGAACTTCTACATGACCCCTGGAGCCAACTTCATGCTCAGGGAATTCGGCATCATACTGTTCCTTGCAAGTGTCGGACTCATGGCCGGCAAGGGATTCGTGCATACGCTTGTCAACGGTGGATGGATGTGGATGATATACGGAGCGTTCATCACGTTTGTACCTGTGTTCATCTTCGCTGTCATAGCAAGACTGATGAAAGTCAACTACCTCAAGATATGCGGATTCGTGGCTGGCGCGTCAACCGACCCTCCAGTACTTGAGTTCGCCAACAGTCTCGCAGAAGTTCCTGCCCAGGCATCGGCATACGCCACAGTCTATCCTTTAACAATGTTCATGCGTGTG
>CAMHCZ010000025.1 GCA_946183755.1 uncultured bacterium
TCAAAATGTCGCATAAGACGGCAGGCGTTATAGGAACAACCGGACTTGGAATCGTAACTATACTGTCTTACGTCTCAGCATTCAACTATTTTCTTGGTTACGGCAAGGTGGACGGCGTGTACAAAGCGCTGAGCGGCTCTTTCCAATGGCTGTCATTCAGCGACACGCTGCACATAGACTTGGGTCTGTATCTTGACCCAATTTCCGTGATGATGCTCGTTGTCATATCGACAGTGTCATTCATGGTTCACCTCTACTCTAACGGCTACATGCACGGCGAAAGAGGCTTTCAGAGATACTACGCGTTCCTTTCGTTGTTCACATTCTCGATGCTCGGACTGGTTGTCGCAACCAACATATTCCAGATGTACATATTCTGGGAGCTTGTGGGAGTATCGTCTTACCTGCTCATCGGATTCTACTACACTAAGGCATCGGCTGTGCTCGCGGCAAAGAAGGCCTTCATTGTGACAAGATTCGCCGACCTCGGCATGTTGCTCGGTATTCTTGTGCTTTCATTCTATACAGACACATTCGATTTCGACACACTTAACAGCACAGGCTTCCAGGAAAGCCTCAAGTCAGTTGGCGCGACATTCATGGGCGCATCTGTATTCACTTGGGCTACAGCCTTGATATTCATCGGAGGCGCAGGAAAATCGGCTATGCTCCCATTGCACATCTGGCTTCCTGACGCAATGGAGGGTCCAACACCTGTATCAGCACTGATTCATGCCGCTACGATGGTTGTGGCCGGTGTTTATCTCGTAGCAAGACTATTCCCATTCTACTTCAACATGACTCCGGAAGTGCTGACAGGCATCGCGTACATCGGAGCGCTGACTTCGCTTTACGCAGCAGTTGTTGCTTGCGCACAGACCGACATAAAGAGAGTCCTCGCATTCTCAACAATCTCCCAGATTGCTTACATGATGGTTGCATTGGGCGTGTCTAAGCTCGGCGGTCATGATGGATTGGGTTACATGGCTTCCATGTTCCACCTCTTCACACACGCATTCTTCAAGGCTTGCTTGTTCCTCTGCGCTGGTGCGGTGATTCACACAATCGGTTCCAACGAGATGGACAAGATGGGCAGTCTGCGCAAGTACATGCCTATCACACACATAACATTCCTCATAGCATGTCTCGCTATCGCAGGCATACCTCCATTCTCAGGTTTCTTCTCGAAAGACGAGATTCTGGTAGCCGCATTCGAGGAGGACAAGGTTCTGTTCTTCTGCCAGTGGTTCGTTGCCGGACTGACAGCGTTCTACATGTTCAGACTCTACTACGGAATCTTCTGGGGCGAGAACAAGAACTACGGAGAGCACACGCCTCACGAGGCACCTTTGAACATGACTCTCCCACTCATCATACTTGCAGCCCTGACTTGCTTCACAGGCTTCCTGCCATTCTCGGAGCTGGTGACTTCAGACGGCAAAGCGTTTGAAATCCACACAGAATGGATTGTCGCTATACCAAGTGTTTTGGTTGGCGTGATAGGCATAGCTGTGGCAACACTCATGTACAAGAACAAGTCAACAGTGCCAGAGAAGATTACAAGCTCTATAAAGGGATTCTACGTTGCGGCAAAGAACAGATTCTACTTCGACGAAGTTTACATGTTCGTGACAAAGAAAATCATATTCAAGGCAATATGCGGCCCTATAGCTTGGTTCGACCGTCACATCATCGACGGATTCATGGATTTCCAGGCATGGTGGAGCAACGCGCTGTCATTCAGAATCAGAGGATTACAGTCCGGCAGCCTGCAGACATACATCGAAGTATTCATTACTTCAATACTTGTGATTTCTGCGATAATCATAGCATACGTTTTAATTTAAAAGCAACAATACAACATACAGTTATATGAATTTCTTATATCTTTTCGTAATTGTACCACTGTTAATGATGGCTTGCGTAGCAGTCAGCAAAGACGCTACAACCATCAAGAGAATCATGGCTGTGGGCTCAGGCATCCAGCTCGTACTCTCTTTCGTGCTTCTGGCATGGTTTGTCGATTTGCGCTCAAGCGGCGTGGAGGATGCCATGTTGTTCCGTTCGGACCTTGTCTGGTATCCAGACCTCGACATACAGATGTCATTAGGTGTGGACGGCATCTCAGTCCTTATGATTGTATTGTCGGCTATCATAGTCTTCACAGGCTCTATGACATCATGGGCTATGCAAGACAAGGTGAAGGAATACTTCCTCTGGTTCCTGATGCTCTCTATCGGAGTATTCGGATTCTTCATCACGGTTGACCTTTTCGCGATGTTCATGTTCTATGAGATCGCCCTTATCCCAATGTATCTGCTTATCGGTGTATGGGGAACAGGAAAGAAGGAATACTCAGCAATGAAGCTTACGCTGATGCTCATGGGAGGTTCGGCGTTCCTGCTTCTCGGCATACTCGGAATCTACTTCTTCTCTGGCGCCGAGACAATGAACCTGCTCGAGATAGCGAAACACGGAGTTGAGAAATCGGCACAGAACTGGTTGTTCCCTGTGACATTCCTGGGATTCGGTGTTTTGGGCGCTTTGTTCCCATTCCACACATGGTCGCCTGACGGTCACGCGTCAGCGCCTACCGCTGTGTCTATGCTCCACGCCGGCGTGCTTATGAAGCTTGGAGGCTACGGCTGCTTGAGAGTTGCTATCTTCCTTATGCCAGAAGGCGCTGAGGCATACACTACTCTATTCCTTGTGCTCACTGGCATCTCGGTTCTTTACGGAGCTTTGGGAGCTATCGCACAGACAGACCTCAAATACATCAACGCATACTCGTCAGTTAGCCACTGCGGCATGGTATTGTTCGGAATCCTGATGATAAACAAGACTGCAATGACAGGTGCCGCAATGCAGATGCTCTCACACGGATTGATGACTGCCTTGTTCTTCTGTCTCATCGGAGGTATATACGGCAGAACGCACACAAGAGAGATTTCCCAGATGGGCGGTTTGGCGAGAATAATGCCATTCATGGCTGTATGCTGGGTAATCGCGGCAATGGCGAACTTAGGTCTGCCTGGATTAAGCGGCTTCGTTTCAGAAATGAACATATTCGTTGGTTCGTTCCAGCATCCTGACACATTCCACCGAGTAATCACAATCATCGCTTGCTGCTCTATTGTTGTGACTGCGGTTTACCAGTTGCGAGTTGTGGGCAAGATACACTTCGGCGAAGTTGTCAACGAGCATCACAAGGAACTGACCGACGCTACATGGTATGAGAGAGTGTCAGCTGTAACTCTGATACTTTTCATTGCGGCTATCGGCTGTCTCCCATTCATCCCAATGGATATAATAGACGACAGTCTGTTCAACATGTTCCCTGCTTTCGCAAACTAACCTGATAATAAAACAATAATTACACTTATAGATATGAACTACTTAGAACAAGTAACATATATGAAACCAGAGATGCTTCTTCTGGCTCAGGTTGTGCTTCTTATACTTCTTGACCTGTTCTCTGGAAAGACCATAAAAAAGCAGTTCGACAACATCGCATGCGGATTGTTCATCGTATGCTCTGTGATATCCGCTCTGCCAGCCAACACAGGCGAGGCATTCGGCGGCATGTTCACCACAACATCAATGACACAGATTGTCAAAGCCATACTCAACCTCGGTACTATACTTGTGTTCCTGCAGGCGAGAGTTTGGGCTAACAACGAACAGACAAAGCACAAGCGTTCGGAAATCTACATACTCACATTGTCAACACTTATGGGTATGAACCTCATGATTTCTGCAGGACACTTCCTCTTGTTCTATCTCGGACTTGAGCTTGCGTCATTGCCATTGACAACGCTCATCGCCTACAACAAATACGAGGAGACATCTATCGAAGCCGGCGCCAAGTTCGTGCTTATCGCTGCGTTCTCTTCTGGCATGATGCTTTTCGGTATATCATTGTTCTATGGCGCTGTCGGCGCAGAAGGACTTTATTTCGACTCTATGTCGGAACTGTTGAGCGCTACTCCACTGCAGCTTCTCGCACTGGTGTTCTTCTTGTCTGGTTTGGCATTCAAGATTTCGCTTGTGCCATTCCACCTCTGGACAGCGGACGTTTACCAAGGCGCGCCAACTAACGTATCAGCCTACCTTTCTGTAATATCAAAAGGCGCAGCTGTATTCGCTCTCATGTTCCTTACACTTAAGTTGTTCGGCAACATCTTCGAGTATTGGCAATACATTGTAGCAACTCTTATTGTACTGACTATCACTATCGGTAACCTCTTCGCAATGCGCCAGACGAATGTCAAGAGATTCCTCGGATTCTCATCTATATCACAAGCAGGATACATAATGCTGGGCATGATGGGCATTGGCACAGGCGACCCTATGGGCATGACATCAGTTGTCTTCTATCTGCTTGTTTACCTTGTGTCTAACATCGGTATATTCGCGGTTGTCTCTGTAATAGAGAACAACAGCAACAAACTGACAATATCTGACTATAACGGGCTCTACAAGACTAATCCATACTTGAGCATTGCAATGATGCTGTTCTTGTTCTCGCTGGGTGGTATTCCTCCTTTCGCAGGATTCTTCTCTAAGTTCTTCGTGTTCATGTCGGCTGCAAACGACGGCTGGTATGTTCTCGACTTCATCGCATTGATTAACACTGTCATATCACTCTACTACTATCTTTTGATAGTGAAGGCTATGTTCATCAACGAGAACGAGAATCCAATCACCGCCATAAAGACAGACGGAGCGTCAAAGATTGGTTTGGCAGTATGTCTTGCTGGCACACTCGCATTGGGTATCTTCAGCGGTGTTTACACAGGACTGGCACAATACGCATATTAAGAAAAACGAAAGCCTCTAAAATTATAATTAGATGACTTTTTCCATAACCACACTCCTCACCTTCATTGGCTCATTGGGCTTGTTCCTTTACGGAATGAAGCTGATGAGCGAAGCGCTGCAGAAAGTGGCCGGCAGCAAGATGCGCAGCATCCTGACCGCCATGACCAGAAACCGCTTCATGGGAATTCTGACAGGAGTGCTGGTCACGGCTATCATACAATCATCATCAGCCACGACTGTGATGGTGGTGAGCTTCGTGAACGCCGGACTTATGACACTCGCCCAATCCATCGGTGTCATCATGGGTGCCAACATCGGAACCACAGTGACAGCATGGATTATCTCGGCGATAGGATTCAAGGTTGACATAGCCGCGTTTGCCATTCCTCTGTTTGCCATAGGCATGCCGCTGATATTCTCCAACAGGTCCAACCGCAAGAGCTACGGAGAGTTCATCTTCGGATTCTCGTTCCTGTTCATGGGACTCAGCTTCCTTCAAAAGGGAGCCATAGACATGAACTTCGGAGAGGCTGTGGCGGATATGCTCGCACACATACAGGTATCAAGCTTCTTGAGCATACTGATGTTTGTGTTCGTCGGAGCAGTCGTAACCATGGTTGTGCAAGCGTCGGCTGCGACAATGGCCATCACTCTGATGCTCTTTGACATGCACATCCCGGGCTTCGGTTTCGAACAGGCAGCCGCTCTCGCCATGGGACAGAACATCGGTACTACAATCACAGCCTTCATGGCATCGCTCACAGCCAACACACAGGCACGCCGGGCCGCACTGGCTCACATGTTCTTCAACGTGTTCGGCGTGGTCTTCGTGCTGATAATATTCTACCCTGCATGCGACGCAGTCAGCTGGTTTGTAAACACCTTTATGGGCGAGACAAACGAGATGTTCAAGCTCTCTGCATTCCACACTGCATTCAACGTTGTCAACACACTGTTGCTGATTGGATTTGTTAAGCAGATAGAAAGATTCGTTTGCAGAATATTGCCACAGAAGGAGCAGGACGAGGAGTACAGACTGCGTTTCATCTCATCGGGAATACTCTCAACTGCGGAGTTGTCAATCCTTCAGGCTCAGAAAGAAATATATGTCTATGCCCAGCGAGTGCAGAAGATGTTCGGCATGGTAAAAGACATGGACAAGGAGACAAACGAGGACAAATTCATCAAACTGTTTGAACGAATCCAGAAGTACGAGAACATCTCGGACCGCATGGAGCTCGAAATAGCCAACTACCTCAACAAAGTGAGCGAAGGACGACTCTCTAACGAAAGTAAGGGCAAAATACACAGGATGCTTAGAATTGTCTCTGAGATTGAATCCATCGCCGACTCCTGCGACAACCTTTCCAGAGTGCTCGACCGCAAACGTCAAGGCAAGATTCAGTTCCTCCCTGAGATACAGTCATGTGTGGACAAGATGTACTCATTCCTTGACGAAGGTCTCACAGCCATGTTCGAAGTGCTTGACCTTATCAACGAGCCTAATGTGGACACATCAAAGTCCGAGTCCATAGAGACGCAGATAAACCGCTACCGCGACGAGCTCAAGAGCAAAAACGTGACAGACGTGAACACCAAGAAATACTCATACGCCGACAGTGTCATATACATGGACCTGATAACTGAATGCGATGGACGATTACATCGTGAACGTGGTGGAAGCCGTGTCCGAGTACAAACCTACATCACAAAACTGACACTTCTTCACAACATATACATATACAAAAAGAGGTTGGCATCATTGCCAACCTTTTTCTTTACGTTCTATCGCTTTGTCAAAGTTTAATCACCGTCGTCTGCATATCAAGCGCGTCGAGCAAGAACAGACGGTCGGTGAGCAGATGGTCGGTGAGTCCGACAAGATACTTTATTGCCTCGGTGGCTTGAATCGTGCCGAGAATGCCCACTGCAGAGCCAAGCACCCCTATCGCCGAACAAGACTCCGCCTCGGCATTCGCCCTCGGAAAAATGTCACGGTAAGTTGCTGTGCCTTCTATGTGCGTCATGACCTGTCCACGGAAGCCTTCGATACCTGCTATGCAGAATGGCTTGCCGCACTCCACACAGACGTCGTTGACCAAATATTTTGTAGCAAAACTGTCGGTGCACTCCAGCACAAAATCAGACTCCTCGACAAACGCCTTGAGATTCGCCTGCGAGGCTCTCTCCTCCACCACCCTGACATCAATCAAAGGGTTTATGGAAAGCATTTTCTCTTTGGCCGACTGGACTTTCGGACGGTCAATATCCTCAGTCATGTGAATGACCTGCCGCTGAAGGTTTGACATGTCCACTGTGTCATTGTCAAGCACTGTGATATGCCCGACACCAGCCGAAGCCAGATACAGCAGAACCGGAGAGCCAAGACCGCCCGCACCTATCACAAGCACACGCGCATTCTTCAGCCTCGTCTGTCCCTCTGCGCCAAAGCCTTTCAGCTTCATCTGCCGGGAATATCTTTTCTTTTCCTCTTCAGAAAGCTCCATTG
This sequence comes from uncultured bacterium, assembly GCA_946183755.1. Taxonomy (GTDB): domain Bacteria; phylum Bacteroidota; class Bacteroidia; order Bacteroidales; family Paludibacteraceae; genus UBA4363. Next base: position 7,331 of record CAMHCZ010000025.1, read on the forward strand.
TTAGAATATTCCCAATGCCTTAAGCAAATCTATAATACCTGCTACGACAATAACAAAACCGAGTATCTTGAATATCAATGACAGAGTCTTGTTCTTGAAAATGCCAGGCAGCAGACTTATAACCAAAGCGCCGATAATGATAAGGATAATAGCATGAATCATAGTAATAGGATTTTAAAGGTTAACTACACAAAGTTAACCTATTCTTCGCCACAAGGCATTTTGTAATACAAAAAAATTATATTTGTGAATCTAACCACTCTGATTATGGCAACAGGCGTGATATTAAGTTTACCACATTTTATGCGTGGCAATGGCGAAATTATCATCTTCGGGATAATTGCTTGCGTTATTACAATATGCGTGTTTTACGCCTGGCTTGACAACATAAGCAAAAGCTTGCAATTGCTCTCACGGAAAAATGAAAGTCTGTCGTGCCTGATGATTGCAATAATCTGGATACCCGTACTGACATTCTGCCTTATCCCCATAGGTGCTGTATCAGACCAATGGGATATGGCTGAGGTCGGAATTGTATTAACATTCTTTTCCGCTCCAATAACATTGCTGATTGAGACAATTGCCATAATCGTGAAGAAGCACAGACTCAAGAAGCTATTGTCGCAATGGGAGGAGGCAGAAAATAAAATCAAGAAGGAGTTTTATAACGCACCTGCAACAAGCGTAGATTCTATAATACAGGAAAATGAGGAACTAAAGGAGCGTATCGAAGAACTCGAAGGGCGAATAGAAGAACTTGAAGACAGATAAAAAACAGCGGACGGGAATCAATCCTCGTCCGCTGTTTTCTCGTTCAGAAGTTCTTCCGATTCCGCACTGAGACCGAAGCGGCGCATCTTCTCCTCCGGCGACAACGCATTGAGCTCCGCTGCCAGACGCTCGTCGTCCTCCTTGGCTTGCTTCCACAGTTCGTCGAAGCGCTCGTCGGTCATCTCACCGTCAATCTCTTTTCCGTCAATAATTATCATAGCTATACAATTTTTTACAGCGCAAACTTAATCGTTTTCCTCCAAAGAACATTTACAAAAACAGAGATATTGACATCAGCGACGAATATCGAGGCACGAAAAAATGCACAATATCAACAAAACTCACCGCTCATAATCCACTTTAGCAGCCAAAGTCTTGATTTTTTTCCTAAAAAACTTCATCTTTATGTTCAAATCCATTATTAAAACCTACTATTATGGAGAAGACTTATAAAACACCTCACATCATATATCTTGAGACAGGTGATAAGCTGCCAATGGATATAAAGGACCTCCCAATATGCCACCACGACTACGAAAAAAGCGAAGGCGGAGAAGATGTCTATCACATAACGTTCGAGGACGGCGAGAAAGGCACCATATACGGAGAAACGTTCGCGTACAACCTGTACCACTTCACGGACTCAAAAGACTTCAGACATACATACAAGAAAATAAAGAAAGCTGTTTTCGCGTTATATGTATATCTGAAATACAACACGATAATTCCAGAAGACGAGTTTTAACCGCACTAATTAATTATCTGTATGGGAAATGAAGTCTTGATAGCCGCCGCGATTCTTGTAGCATTGCTTGTCATAGTGATGCTGACTATTTACTTCATAAAGAAGCAACTGCTGAAATTTGAATGGAGATACTACTTCGCATTCAAGGACATTAGCAGCAGAGTGACGAAAAGAACCATCGACGACATCTCTGACCTCAGCCTGAAGGAATGTTTCGTAATCCTATACAGATACCAGGAGAACGACTTCGCACAGAGGCAGAAGATACTGCTGGAAAGAGCGGAGCTGGACCCTGCGATAATGAAGAACTCGACTTTCGACGACGACCTCGAGCCTGTACGATTCGCGCTGAGGAACATAAGAAGGCTGTTGTATGCTCTTTGTGTGCTGAATGTCGTGATTATCATAATGTCGTTCTTGGGCACCAACTTCATATCACAGACTCTGACGCAAGAGAGCAAAGGATTCATTGTGGGATTCATTGTGCTGATAGCATGTTTGATATTCCTATACAAGATGGTGCTTATGTCCAAGATGCGCAAGCTGCAGAAGACATTCCCTATCGCCTTCGCCGAACTTGAGGACTACCTGAAGATAAAGAATCACAAGATCAAGGCAATGGAGAAGCTTGTGATAAGACACAAGAAGGAATACAGAGTAAGAGAAGACAGCCACCAGAACATACACAAGAAATACATGAACTTGTGCGAGAACTACGACGCCGGAATGCGCAGATGGCTGAAGGAAAGAAAGGACGGATACGACTCCATAGCAGAGGTCATAAAGGAGTACTACAAGAACAACCCTAAGGACCTGGCTCCGAAGATGCACGACGACGGAGTGCTGGAGACCATACAGACCGCCATCATGGAGTCCGACAAGATAATTCTCTACAACGGCGGACAGAAGGTTAACGACATAATGCAGTTCATCACAGCTCTGGAGAACAGCACAATTTACACAGCCGACGATGTGAGAAACGCATGTATGCCTGCATGGAAGACCCTGCAGCACAGCCTTGAGATAAACGGCAAAACTATCACGACAGCAGAAGTTGTTGGCCAGTCGATAGAAGACACTGCAGCTGCAACCACAACCGATGATTTACTCGAGGATGTCCACTCATTCCTATTCTTTATGGACAAGAAAATCGGTTCGGAGCACATCAGAATCATCGTTCCAGAGGAATTCAACTCCAAGGGAATATCATCGTTCATAAAGAAGAAGGGATTTGACAATGTGCAGGAGAGCTTCAACGACCTTGTGTTGCGCAAGCAGAACGATCCGGAACTCATCTGCATCGTGATAAGAGAGAACGCCCACAAGAACGACACCGAACAATTCATTGCAGAGACTTTCGAGAAATGCCCTCAGAACTATGTCTTAGTCACAATAAACAGACTTGTGCCTGCCGACGAGCTTATGGACGAGGTGGAGAAGAACACACGCCAGAGAATCGAAGCGGAAAGCCAGCTTATGAACCTGCTTGTGAATCTGCCAGCCTACAAGACTGTGGAAGGCACACTACTGAGATACGACACACTGTACAGATTCGTGCCATCGGCCTACGATGCCAACGGATACATCCCAACACCCGACGACAGAGACGTACGCTCGCTCGTGGCGCATATCAAGGCATACGGATTAGGAAGCAAGTCGGTGCAATACGTCGAAGACCTGTCCGACCTGATAGACAGAACGTTCGGCGAATACAAGCACCAGCTGACGCTCTTCAGCATTCCGTCGTCAAGAAAACTGGCAAACAACACCAAGTTCGCGCAATTGTCCGCTGTGCTCGCTGCCAAATGCGGCATGGACAACAGTTTCTCGCATGTGAAATACATCAAGGACTACATACCTTCAAAACCGAACGAAGACGGATACCCTGTCCTTTCGTTTGACAAGGAATACTTCAAAGGAAGACTGATACTGATGTTTGACGAATTGATAAACACAGGAAAATCATCTCTGCACTATTACGATGTGCTGACAGAAATGGGCGCAAAACCGATTATGCTCGTCGCTGTCGCCAAGTCAATACACCCTAATGAATAAGAAATGAGAAAAGCCATTCTATTATTTTCCCTGTTCCTCTGCACCGCTACCATAGCCGTAGCAAAAAGCAAAAAGGTCGAGAGCAACAACACGTTCAAAGCCTATGCGTTCTGCACAAGAGACAACGACACCATGGAATACACACCATGGGAGGACACAAACTCCGAGGGCGTGCTCGACATGCAGAAGATGACAATAATCATCAACGACTACGACAACCCGCAAGTTTACAAGATAGACTTCTTCAACGAGGACGAGTTCGGCAATTTCATCATGCAGTGCATCAATTCAAAAGGTGTGGACTGCATCGTGAGAGCCGAGCCTGAAACTATCGACGGCGAGCAGTTCTATCATCTGTACATAGACTACAGCGATGTGACATTGGGCTATGTAATACAGTTCAAGAACAAGGACACCAATGAAAAAGGCATTGAGAGCATAACGCCTACTCAGCCACAAGATACATCAGCACAACCCCAGAAACAATAATAAGTATCTGCAGAAGCGTCTTTCTCAGCGAGTTGCCCTTGACGATGAGAGGCAGCAGCGAGAACAGTGACAGATAAATGAAGCAGCCTGCAGCCACAGGAAGGAGATAGACCGCGAAACCTTCTATGCTCTGCCCTATCAGCAACGCAAGCACCGCGCCCAATATCGCACTGGCTGCCGACAACAGATTGTACAACAGCGCCTTGCTCTTGCTGAATCCTGCCTTTATGAGTATGCCGTAATCACTCAATTCCTGCGGAAGCTCATGTATGAATATGGCAATTGTGGTGGACAGTCCGACCTCGTATGAAATCATCCATGACACGGCTATGAGTATGCCGTCGGTGAAATTATGGATGCCGTCGGCCAGCAGATTCATATACCCAAGAGACTTAAGCGACTTCTTCTTTGGCAAATGATGCTTGTGGAACATGTGCACATTCTCGATAATGAAGAATATCACAAGACCGAGCACAACGAGCCATCCGATAGTGACGAAATCGCCTATCGCCTCATAGCTCTCCGGCAACAGCTCAAACAGCACATTGCCTATCATGCTGCCGACAGCGAAACTCACCAATGCGAACACGATCGAATCCTGATAGCGTCTGTTCAGTGTCAGCAGAAATATGCCTGACAACGCCACAAGACTCACCGCTACAACTGACAATATTGTGTAAATCCAAACTTCCATTTTCTTACTTATCTATTTATATCGCTCTGCCACTATTTTCCACCAATTGCTTTATAGAGCCAAGGAAACTGTCGTCGTCCAACAGCTGCTCCAAAGACACGTTCATGCGGTAGCACCATTCGTTCTTTGGATTGTCCGGCATGTTTATTCTCTCGTCTTTCTCCTTCACGTCCTTCGACATTCTGATTGATGTCGCAGCGTAGTCCTGGAAAGGAATGACGGACATCATCGCCGGCGAGTCAAGATGCTGTTTGACAATGGCGAGAGCCGTACCGCCGTCAATGCTCTTGGGCAGTTCGCCTTGCATGCCGAGCTTGTTCCTGTAGAATCTCTCAAGTTTCGGTTTGTCATAACCCATCATCTCCTTCCACCACAAGCGCAGCGGCGGCATATCGTGTGTGGTCGTCGTGCATACTGCGTAATACGGCACATTCGACAGGTTGTCAAACTCCGCCCACTCCTGCTTCGGCATCGACTGAATCTCGAGAGTCAGAATCTTGAGCTGTTTCATGACGTCGGGCACGCAATCGGGTATCATACCCAAATCCTCGCCGCAGACAATCATGCCGCTCGCTCTCAGAAGCTCAGGAAGCTTCATCATTGCCTGGTCGTGCCACAAAGCGTCGTTGCGGTGGTAGAAATATTCATCATAGATTCTGTCGTACACGGCTTTCTGGCTGTCGGACAATGCGTTGTAAGCCTCGTTTCTTCCTTTTGCTATGCGTGGGTGCAAATCTCGTTCATTATTCTTGTCCTTAATGAACAACACCCACGTTCTCGCCGTAAGCATTTTTTCAGTGTTTTCCGCCGAGACTCCGAGCTTTTTGCATTGTTCATATATTGCCCTTTGTGTGAGGCTTTTGCTATTAAGTTTCAACTTGCCGCCGCCAGCAGCAACGGTGAATTTGTCCATCATGAAGTCCGCATCATTTCCGAACAAACAAGCCATCTGCTCTCTTGTGAAACGCGGTTCTGTCAGTTCCTCATACGACATCATCAGTCCGCTGGTCAGAATATCGCTGTAGGCATAAGCCTTCGCCTTGTCAAACTGCCCCATGAGTCCCCACATTTCCTCTGTCCTGACCGACCAGATGCGGAAAAAGCCGAGTATGTGGTCGATGCGATAGGCGTCGAAGTATCTCTCCATCTTCTTCAGACGATTCTTCCACCAATCGTAGCCGTCTTTCGCCATTATGTCCCAGTTGTATGTAGGGAATCCCCAGTTCTGCCCTTTGTTGGAGAAGTAGTCCGGTGGCGCTCCTGCCGACATTTTCGTATTGAACTGCTCCGGCTGCATCCACACGTCAAGACTGTTCGGACTCACGCCGATAGGTATGTCGCCCTTCAGCAAAACGCCCTTGCTCCTCGCATAGTCGGACGCGTCCTTGAGCTGCTTGTCGGCATAATACTGCACAAAAGCATAAAAGCCAGCATCATCAAAGCCGTTTATCAGTTTATCTGCTGTTGCCTTGTCATACTGCGGCATCTCCTTCCATTTGCTCAGCTCCGTCGTGCGGTGCTTGTCTCGCAGACAGCAATACAAAGCGTAAGGCTTTATCCAGTCTTCATTCTCTTTCACGAATCTGCAATATGAGGCATCGCTGGCCAAGCCGTACTTCACCGCATTATATGCCGCTCTCAGAGTCTCCATCTTCAATTGATGGACTTTCTCATAATCCATTTTCTTCAGACGATTGAGCTTTTTCGCCTGCTTATGGTATTTATCCAAGAACGCGTCATCGAGTCCTTCAATGTCGTCTATTCTTATGTACAATGGATTCAACGCCTTTACCGACAGTGGATTGTACGGATACGAATCCGCTTTTGTGCCTGTCATCGAGGTATCGTTCACCGGCAATGTCTGAATCACACGCATACCCGTCTTGCACGCTACATCGACCAGCATCTTCAAGTCAGGGAACTCACCCACTCCGCCGTCCTGTGCGCTTCTCAACGAGAACACTGGCAGCACGATTCCCGCCACTCTCGGATACGCGTCCTTGAACAGCGGCAAGTCGTCACGACGGTCTGTCGGTTGGCTCTGCTGATAGTTGTCGCCATCCTGCCAATATCTTATTTCCCCACGCTCGTCCACCATGACATACTTGTACTCAAGAGGAAAACTGACATCGCTTTTCTCTATGAAGTAATCTCTGCCATTGCATGTGGTCAACACATTCACTTCGTTATACTGCCAATGCCCCAACGCGCCTTGACTGCCGACAACAGCCACACGCAAGCGGTACATTTTCATAAGCAGTTGAGCATTAGGCTCTATTGTAAGATGAAATTTCATAAGCCATCCACGCTATAGGTTTCTGTAATAGCCGCATGTTCTGCACACGACTCTCGCATTAAGCTTTTCGAGCGTATAGTTGCCGCAGTTTGGGCATACCTGCTCCAGGTATGAGCCCTCGCCGTTGGAATATTTACGCAAAGCCCTTTCCACACCGATTTTCCAAGTGTTTATGGACTCGTTGTTGAGTTGGAGCCCA
>CAMHCZ010000026.1 GCA_946183755.1 uncultured bacterium
AACACATATCAGCACACATACTTCGACGAGGGTCACGGCTCATCTCAGCACCTTGTCACTGCGCTTAAGGAAAGCGGTGTGATGAACATCTCTATTCACAGCTACTCTTTGGACAACAAGGCTGTGAAAAACATCATCAAGAGCATCAAGCTTAAGAAGTAAAATCTGACACTCAGATAAATATCAACTCCCGAACCGCTAAGGCTCGGGAGTTTTTTTGTTTTATAACTCGACGAGTTGATGAGTTAATTGTGGATAATGAAATATAAATGAATTATATTTGTGAGAGTATTAACGCAAAATAGAAATACAAGAAACAGAAAAGGAAGATTTTAAGAACATAAAATAAGGCGTAATTGCTAAGTCTGGAGTCTACTGAAACCTGAACAATTTTGGAAAACGAACTGTGACGAAGCGAGGACGCTCACGTTTAGCGTGGGCTTTTGCTCGTTTGTATATAGTTCGTTTAGGTAGTTCAGGACCTCAGTGACTCAGATGCAAACGGAAAAAGTTCCACGTTTTTTTTATGTATGTTGGTAAACCATTAAAAATACGGTAATATGAGAAAATTATTTGTGATTTTAGCCATAGTGATGGCGAGCGCATCTGTGATGGCGAAGGATGTTCTTTATTTGAAGAACGGAAGTGTAATAAAAGGAGAAATCCTTGAGTTTAATATGGGTGGAAATGTAAAAATACAGACTTCTGATGGGAGCTTGTTTGTTTACGGAACCGATCAAGTAGAAAAATTGGAGAAGGAATCTGATTCATCACGAGCTAATTCAAAAATAGGGCAAAAAACAGAAATTGTAAAAAAGCGAGAGGGCTCAAGTCAAGCAGAACTAATCATTACGAATGAAGAAAATAATAAGTTTAAGAAAAAATTTAGACATAAGGGGTATAGAGGTTTTGTTGATTTAGGTGGATTTGTTGGGTTGGACGATGCTTTTGACTCGTATTCTGCCTTCATGTTTTCGACATCTCATGGTTATCAATTTTGTCCTTGGATATTTTTGGGTGGCGGATTTGGTGTGAATAGGTATTCATATTCTGGTAATGCAATGTTAACTGATGAATTGGGGCATGGATTAGGTTCGTACGCTTATAAAGGAACTGGTATTTTTGTGCCATTTTACATTGATGTAAGAGTTTTCCCAATAGGGAATAAAAGGGTGACTCCATTTTTTGGAATGAAGTTGGGATATTCGGTTAGTACGATGGAAAGGCTCGATGGTGATAATATCGGAGGCTTTTATCATCAATATAATGCAGGTATAAGCGTTGCGATATTATCTAATTTTGGATGGTACTTAAGTTTGGGATTTAGTGGGCAAAAGATTAATACTATGTTGATGGAAATTAACGCAGAGTCTGCAACATATGCTATTGTGAAGGGTCACACTCTAAATGGACTTGCGATTCAAACAGGATTTGATTTTTAAATATTCGGTATGTTTGTAAACATACAAACAAAGGCGCATTTTTCAATGCGCCTTTGCTATTTCTATACCGTTGCTTGATTAGAAGATGTACTTGCCAATCAGGAGCAGCATCGAGTATGTCATGATGATGCCGATTACTCCAATGATGACACCGACTTTCGCCATGTCGCTCTGCTTTACCAGTCCGGTAGAGTGGGCGAGTGCGTTCGGAGGTGTCGAGATAGGCAGTGCCATGGCAAGCGATGCGCAGAGCGCGATGCCCACGAGCAGCGAAGTGATGCCGCCGAATGCGTCAAGGCTTGTGCCGATTCCAGCTCCTACAGCAGCCAAGATTGGCACGAGAAGCGCTGCGGTGGCTGTGTTGCTTATGAATGTTGACATCAGCAGGCAGAGAACGCCCGAGCCGATGATTGTCACCATCGTTGGCCATGTCTCAAACGGAATAGCCTTCACAAGGTGCTCGGCAAGACCAGTCTTGTCCATGCCTACGCCGAGTGCGAAGCCTCCAGCCACGAGCCACAGAACGTCCCATGGAATTTCCTTGAGGTCGTTTTTCTTTATGATGCCTGTCATTGTCAGCACAGCCACAGGTATCAGTGCCACGACGTTGGCATTAACGCCAGTCACCTTGTCCAGCATCCACAGAAGCACAGTGACAGCGAACACGACGTAAACAATGATAGCGTCCTTGTCTTTTCTCATCTCGCCTTCAATCTTGATGACGATGTTCTTCTCGTTGAATGGGAACAGCTTCAGAAGCAGGAACCATGAGATGAGCAGGAGTATGATGACGAATGGAACCATGACCATCATCCATTCTCCGAATCCGATATTCATGTTCAGACCTTCAGGGTCGTTCAGGTATTTCAGTGCAATGGCGTTAGGCGGTGTGCCTACAGGCGTTCCTATGCCGCCGATGTTGGCTGCGATAGGTATCGCCAGTGCCAGTCCGACTTTTCCGCTGCCGTTGCAGTCGTCGGTGGCTTTGAGTATTGGTGCTAATATTGTTACCATCATGGCCGCTGTTGCAGTGTTGCTCATGAACATAGAGAACAGGGCTGTGATGACGATGAATCCGAGAAGCACGAAATGTGACTTAGTGCCGAAAGGCTTGAGGAGCACTCTCGCGAGGTTGGCGTCAAGGTCGCATTTCTTGGCAGCTATGGCGAGCACGAATCCGCCCAGGAACAGCATTATGATAGGGTCGGCGAATGTAGCCATCAGGTCTTTGTACTTGATCAGCTCGCCAGCTGTCTGGGTTGCGGTGTCGGTCGGTGTCAGGAACCAGATGCTGCTGGTGGACACCGATAGCAGCATGATGACGATAATGAGAACCGATGTCGCCCAGATAGGAATAGCCTCCGTGATCCACATGATAGCCGCGAAGGCGAATATGGCGATAACTCTTTGCTCTACTACGGACAAGTCATTTATGCCGAAGGCTGTTGACGGCAAAAGCCATAGCACGAGCAAAGCTATGGTGGACAGCACCAGTCCTATTGTCTTTTTGTTAGTCATGATATGTTTGTGAATATTTATTCAAAAATGTCCAAAGGTAATATTTTTATTGTGTCGTTGTAGAGATTATATGGCACTTAATTTTGAAAAAAATCAAAATAATGAATGAGTATTGTTTTTAGTTCTAAAGCCATATTATAATCAATGTGTGTAAGCGGATAAAAATCATTACTTTTGTGTCCGCAATTAATAAAACAAAGATGATTTTCTATGAAAATAGCGATAGTGAAATATAATGCAGGAAATATACGTTCCGTGTCATGCGCTCTGGAGAGAATCGGCATCAGCGCCGAGGTTTCTGACGACCCTGAGGTGCTTGCCGCAGCCGACAAAGTGATATTCCCCGGCGTGGGTGAGGCGTCCACAGCCATGGCGTATCTCAAGGCCAAGAAACTGGACCTGCTGATTCCTCAGCTCAAGCAGCCTGTGCTGGGCATCTGTCTCGGTCTGCAGCTGATGTGCCGACACAGCGAGGAGGGCAATGCCGACTGCCTGAACATATTCGACCTTGATGTGAAAAGATTCGACGACAAGCTGAAAGTGCCTCAGATAGGCTGGAACGACCTGACCGACTTGAAGTCAGACCTGTTCAAGGGCTTGCCTGAGAATCCGTATGTTTACTTCGTGCACGGATATTACGCCGAGTTGGGCGAGAACACGATAGCCAAGGCGGAGTATGGACTGCAGTACAGCGCCGCGCTCAACAAGGGCAACTTCTACGCGACGCAGTTCCACCCGGAGAAATCGGGCAGCGTGGGCGAGACAATACTTCGTAATTTTATAGAATTGAAATAACAGAGCTGTATGCTTACAAAAAGAATAATACCTTGCCTGGACGTGAAGAACGGGCAGACTGTAAAGGGAATAAACTTCCTGAATATTAAAGAGGTGGGCGATGCTGTCGAGCTGGGCGCGCAATATGCCAGAGACGGCGCCGACGAGCTCGTGTTCCTTGACATAACCGCGACCAACGAGAAACGCAAGACACTCTCGGAGCTGGTCAGCCGAATAGCGCGAAACATCAACATCCCTTTCACCGTCGGCGGCGGAATATCGTCGGTCGATGACGTGTCTGTGCTGCTGAATTGTGGCGCCGACAAGATTTCTGTGAACACAGCCGCAGTCAGAAATCCACAGCTGATAAACGACTTGGCGCTGAACTTCGGCTCGCAGTGTGTCGTTCTGGCAGTTGACACTAAGTTCGTGGACGGCGAGTGGCTCGTGTATCTGAACGGCGGACGCATTCCGACCGAGATAAGGACAAAGGACTGGGTGAAGGAGGCTGTGGACAGAGGCGCGGGCGAGATTCTCCTGACATCGATGAACAACGACGGAACAAAGGACGGTTTCGCCATCGACATAACAAAAGCCGTGTCCGAGTCGGTCAACGTGCCGGTGATAGCCAGCGGCGGAGCAGGCACGATGGAGCACTTCACCGAGGTGTTCAAGGAGGGCAAGGCGGATGCGGCTTTGGCGGCGTCAATATTCCACTATGGTGAGATTGGCATAGCTGAGCTTAAAGCGTATTTGAAGAAAAACGGCATCGAGATTAGAATTTAATCGGTATGAACGAGTTTGTAGACCAGAATTTCAAAGTGCCGGAACCGGTTTTGAGGCGTTTGCCATGGTATTTGGCTTACGCCAAGCAGACTGCGGCTTGCGGCGAGACTTCGCTGTCATCTACGCAGATAGCCAAGGACCTGAATATAGATGCCTCGCAGGTGGCTAAGGACCTGTCTTACGTCAATATTTCCGGCAAGACGAGAGTTGGATACGACGTTTCCATGCTTGCCAAGGAACTGGAGAAGTTTCTCGGTTTCGCCAACAGACATAACGCGTTCCTTTTCGGCGTAGGAAACCTGGGCGGAGCGCTGATCCAGGACAGTGGACTTGCCCAGTACGGACTGAACATCATAGCCGGCTTTGACGTCAAATACGAGATGGCTGGCATGAGAATAAACCAGATTCCTATCCACCACATGGACCGCTTCCCGGAGCTTTGCCGACAGACTAAGACGGAAATCGGAATACTCACGGTGCCTGTCGAGTTCGCGCAGCGAGTGGCTGAGCAGATGATAAACGGCGGCATAAAGGCGATATGGAACTTCACGCCGTACAGAATACGTGTGCCAGAGGATATAATCGTGCAGAACACGTCTATATATTCGCATTTGGCGCTGATGTTCAACCGCTTGTCGGCAATGGATAAAAATAAGTAAGGCAGTATGAAGATAATTTGTGTTGAGTCCAATTATGCTGGTGCGTCAAGCGAGCCGGTGGTCTTCATGAAGAACGATTCTTCGTTGCTCAAGGGCAATAAACCGTATTATTTGCCGTATTTCTCTAAAGAGATTGTGGGCGGAGCTGAGCTTGTTTACCGCATTTCGCGACTGGGAAGAAACATCCAGGAGAAATTCGCGCACCGTTATTATGACGCTGTGGCGCTTGGCATGGGGCTTACGGCTGCCGATTTGCAGCGCCGGCTCATGGCGGAGGGCAAGCCGTGGGAGATAAGCAAGGCGTTCGACGGCTCTGCGGTGATTTCAGATTTTGTATCTTTGGAGGAGATTGACGACAAGGACGCGCTGAGTTTCTCTCTTGAGATAGGCGGCGTCCAGGTGCAGGTTGGCAATGTGCGGGACATGCAGTTCTCTATAGACAGGATAATCGCTTACGTTAGCCAGTTCTTCACGCTTAAGATTGGCGACCTCATATACACAGGTACGCCTGCTGGAGCGGCATTGCTGGCTAAGGACACGCGAGTCGTGGGCAGGATAGGCGAGCGCAAGTTGTTGGACTTCAATATTAAATGACAATATGACAAGACGTGGAAATGGCAAGACTCTGGCGTTTGCATTGCTTTGGGTGATGCAGGCGCTGCTGTGCTCGTTGTCGGCGGCGGGGCTGCACAGCTTCGCTGACAATTCGGTGCTGTCGTCGGGCAAATGGGTCAGAATCGCGGTTTCTTCGTCTGGTGTTTATAAGATTACTTACGAGAACCTGAAGCAGTGGGGCATCAGCGACCCTTCCAGACCGAGAGTCTTCGGCTACGGCGGCGCTAAGCTCTCCGAGGATTTCTCCGATGCCAAGGTCGATGACCTGCCGCAGCTCAGTGTCTGGATGGAGAAGGGCGCTGACGGCGTTTTCAATGCCGGAGACTATATCCTTTTCTATGCTCAGGGACCGGTCTCGTGGAAGTACGATGCCGCAGGGCTATTCACCCACACTCTTAATCCATACTCCGACTACGGCTACTACTTCGTCACTTCCGACGTCGGCACCGACAAGCTGATTAACGACAATGTCCAGGCGAGTCTCTCCGACGTACCTTCCAAGACCGTGACTTCGTTCTTGGACTATTCGGTGTACGAGGAGGAGACGACCAATCTGCTTGCGTCGGGACAAAGATGGTTCGGCGAGGTGTTCTCCAACTCGTCGGTTCATGACTTCGATTTCTCGTTCCCTAACATAAGGAAGGACTCTGCGATGAAGGTCGTTGTGTCTATGGCTTCGGGGGCTACTGCCTCTACGACGGCTGTGCTGACTCACGGCGCTCAGTCTTTCACATCTAATCTGTCAGCCAGGAGTTCTTCGCTCACGGCTTCGGACAATACATTGAAGGCGTCGTTCACTCCGTCTGACGATGACTTTACGCTCGGACTCAAGTTCAACGGCAGTTCCTACGGCTCTGCTTGGCTGGACTATATCGAGGTTTGCGCCTATAGGAACCTTGTCATGTCTGGCTCGTACATGCAGTTCAGGGAGCCGTCGGTCACAGGCGCGTCGGCTGTCGGCTATAGTCTTACTGGCTCCGATTTGGTGGTGTGGGACATGACCAATCCTGCTGATGTGAAGTATGTGCAGACCTCGTATTCGGCAGGCAAGTATTCTTTCGTGGCTGACGCTTCGGCTTTGCGTGAATATGTGGCAGTCAAGCCGTCAGCGTATTTCCCTGCGCCGACGTTTGTCGAGGAAGTCGCCAACCAGAACCTTCACGCCATTAAGAATGTCGATCTTGTAGTCATCGCTCCCGACGAGTATCTGGCTTATGCCAACCGATTGGCTGATCTTCATTCGCAATACGACGGAATCTCGACATTGGTGGTCACTCCGCAGCAGATTTACAATGAATTCTCGTCTGGTACGCCCGACGCCACAGCATACCGCTGGCTCATGAAGTCCATCTACGACAGAGCCGCCGACGGTCATAAACCGCAGAACCTTCTGCTCTTCGGCGATGCCACCTACGACCACCGCGGCTATCAGAAGATGAATGTGCCTTACAACAAAGTGTTGACCTATGAGTCCGTCAACTCGCTGCACCTCACTACCGGCTCCTACGCTACTGACGACTATTTCGCCATGCTCTCCGATAAAGCTGGCGCCAATATCGTTTCCGACACCATGAGCATCGGCGTCGGACGTCTGCCTGTGTCGAGCGCGGAGCAGGCTGGTGCAATGGTTGCCAAAGTGCAGACTTATCTCAAGGATTCGCTCAAAGGCGACTGGAAAAACCGCTTTGTTTACATAGCCGACGACGACAACGATGCCAACCTTTGCTACACATGGCAGTCCGACACGCTCGCCAAGCGAATAGAGAAAAGTCACAAGGATTTTCAGGTCACAAGGCTTTTCACCGATGCCTTCTCCAAGACAGTGACATCCAACGGCGCGTCCTATCCCGAGGTGCACTACAAAATCATGCAGTACTTCTCGGAAGGCACATTGTTCTTCGACTACACCGGACACGGCAGTACCGAAGGGCTCGCGGCTGAAAAATTCTTCGACAGAACCGACATTACTAATCTTTACAACAAGAAATACCCGTTCTTCTACACCGCGACTTGCGACTACAGCGATTTCGACAAATCGAGTGTCTCCAGCGGTGAGGAGCTCTTGCTCAGAGACAAGGGCGGCGCTATCGCCTTGCTTACGGCGTGTCGTACCGTTTATGCCGACGGAAACTTTACGCTTAACAAGAATTACCACGAGCATTTCCTCGCTAAGGAGAACGGCAAGCCGATAACTTTCGGAGAGTCTTTCCGCCGTGCTAAGAATACTACCGCCAAAGGCTCGTCGGCGAGCAACAGACTGCCTTACGTCCTGCTGGGCGACCCTGCGCTTCGTTTTCCGTTGCCTACCAGGAAGATTGTCGTTGACTCCGTGAACATGATGAGGCTGCAACCTGACGGCAGCATGTCATATAAATATCCTGTGCTTGTGAACGACAGTCTGCGAAACAAATTCGCCTTCGACACTATCAAGGCGCTTAGCGTGGTGAGAATCAAGGGCAGAGTCCTCGACGAGAACGCCGCTAAGACCGACTCGCTCTTCGACGGCACGTTGAGCATTGTTGTGCAGGATAAACTCAAGAGCATCACTACATTAGGCAATGTCACAGGCGGACAGACTACCTATACATATAAGGACAGAGTCAGCACGTTATTCAAGGGCAAAGTCAATGTCAAATACGGCAATTATGAGCTGTTCTTCCTCGTTCCTAAGGACATCGCCTACGACTACGGAACAGGACGTGTAAATATGTATGCGAAAAACGACAGCGAGGATGTTGAGGCTAACGGATTCAATGAGACATTAGTCATCGGCAGCACTAACGAGAGCGTCGAGTTCGAGGAGAACAGCCCTGTTATTAATATGTATATCAATTCTCCGTTCTTCAAGTCGGGAGGCACGATAGACGAGTCGTCCATTCTCTATGCCACCATCTCCGACGAGAACGGCATAAACACTACAGGCAGCGGCATCGGTCATGACCTGCAGCTGAAAATCGAGGGCGACACAAGCCTCGTCATCAATCTTAACGACTATTATGAGAACGACCTCGGAACCTACAAGAGCGGTCATCTGAAATATACTCTGCCGGAATTGAATCCTGGCAACTACACGCTCACTCTCAGAGCTTGGGATTTGATGAATAATTCAGCGTCGGAGTCATTGGCGTTCAAACTCAAGGTCGAGAAGAAGACTGGCGTTTATAAGATGTACGCTTATCCAAATCCTGTTGACAGGGATGGCACAGTCAACTTCGTGGTTGAGCACGACCAGCCAGAGACCGAGGTTTCGTTCAAGCTTGAGATTTACGACACGGCAGGAAATGTCTTGTTCCGTAACACCGAGGATTTCTATAATGATGATTCTAAAGCAACTATAAGTGTCAAGGCTGACGGATTGCTTCGTCCGGGCGTTTATCCATACCGCATCTGGACTGACACTAAGGCGAATGGCGAGAACGTGAAGACGAATAAGTTAATTGTTAAATAGGAAAAAAAAACTTTATTGCTTTTCATCAATAACACAATTTGCTGTAATATTGTGGGTTTTTAAGAATAATATAGTTTTAATTTATAATAATGGTCTGGTTTTGTACGCTTGTATATAATTTATAATCAGCCGATTATTGATAATTAAAGGGGAAATAATTGAAACGAATGAAAAAAATCTTTTTATTGAGCTTCTTGCTCGCGGCGGCTTTCACAGCTAATGCAGCAGATGGAATGAGACCTATAATTACCGCTGTCCCTTCGTTGACAGTTAATGCCGATGCGAGAGCCGGCGGTATGGGTGAGGTTGGTGCAGCTACAAGTCCGGACGCTAACTCACAGTACTGGAACCCTTCTAAATATGTGTTCTCGGAGAGTTCTGCCGGATTCGTGATCAACTACACTCCATGGATGAAGAAGATTGTCGATGACATTAACCTTCTCTATGCGGCTGGTTATTGGAAGTTCGGTGAGATGCAGTCAGTCAGTGCTTCTTTGAGATTCTTCTCAATGGGTGACATAACAGTAACTGACGAGATGGGTAACGATCAAGGTTCTACAAGTCCATACGAACTTTCTGTCGATGTGGCTTATGCAAGAAAACTTTCTGAAAAATGGGCTGCTGCTGTGGCTCTGAGATATATCCGTGTTGATTTCGGTTCTGTTGAGACTCTTTATCCAGGCAACGCTTTCGCAGCAGATATTGCTGCATCCTACAGAATGCCTTTGCAGCTTTGGGGACAGCAGGGAAGTTTGTCTTTCGGTCTTAATCTCTCAAACATAGGTACTAAGATTTCTTACGACGACGGTAATACAAACTATTACTTGCCAGCGAACTTCCGTCTTGGTACATCGTTCGAGTGTCCTATCAACGAGTATAACAAGATTACCCTTAGCGTTGACGCCAACAAGCTTATGGTGCCAAGTACAACGTACAAGACAAAACAGGATGAGTATGGTAATGTCACCATTGATATGACAGGAAAACAGGCTGATGAGTCTGTTATCGGTGCTATATTTAAATCTTTTAGCGACGCTCCTACCAAGGAGGAATTCCAGGAAGTGTCTTGGGCTCTCGGTCTTGAGTACTCATACAACAACCAGTTCTTCGTTCGTACAGGTTACTTCTATGAGCATCCTGACAAGGGTAACAGAAACTTCTGGACTTTCGGTGCCGGCTTCAAACTCAATATGCTTGCCATAGACGCTTCGTACTCTTTGGCTTCGCAGACCAACCCATTGGACCAGACGTTGAGATTCTCTCTCATGTTTGACATCGACGGTATCAGAGACTTGTTCAATAACTAATAATGAGCAAGATAAGAGTCGGATTCGGGTATGACGTCCATCAGTTCGCTGCGGACAGAGCGCTTTGGCTTGGCGGCGTGAAAATCGCCGAGAGCAACGGCTTGCTGGGTCATTCGGATGCCGATGTACTGATACATGCCATCTGCGATGCGATACTGGGTGCTGCCCACATGCGCGACATAGGCTACCATTTTCCTGACACGGCTTCGGAACTTGAGGGCGTTGACAGTAAAATCCTTTTGCGTAAGACAGTTGAGCTTGTTCGCAATGCGGGTTATGAGATTGGAAATGTTGACGCTACAGTCTGTGCTCAGAGACCAAAACTCAGTCCGTACATCGAGCAGATGCAGGCAAAGCTTGCCGAGGTAATGGACACTGATATTGAAAACGTAAGTGTAAAGGCGACCACGACAGAGCGCTTAGGCTTTGTGGGGCGCGAGGAAGGCATGGCGGCGCAAGCTGTGGCTCTTCTTGAGAAAATATAAAGCAACATAGAACAATAGGAAAGGGGGATTGTTTTTCGTAAAAGGAACAGAAAATTTTGTAGAATAAAACAGATTGCATATTTTTGCACCTCGAAAATCGAGAATTAGAATTAACAACAAAACTAAAATAATTAACAAATCATGATTGTAGTACCAATTAAAGAGGGTGAAAACATAGAAAAAGCACTCAAGAAGTTCAAGCGTAAATTCGAGAAGACTGGCGTAGTTAAGGAACTCAGAAACCGCCAGTGTTATGACAAGCCTTCTGTTACAAACAGAATCGCTAAGCAGCACGCTATCTATGTTCAGCACCTTCAGGATAACGCTGAATAATTAAAGTATAGATTCAGATAAAAAAATCACAAGTGTATTGCACTTGTGATTTTTTTTTGTTAATTTCGTGCAAATAAAGTCAAACAAATGGACTTGAACGTAGAGCATTTTCTGCAATATCTCCAGAAGGAGAGGAAGTATTCCTTGAATACCGTTCAGGCTTATGAGAATGACTTGACTGAGTTCTCTGAATTTTGTGAGAAGCGTTTTGGCAAGGATGTGTTGAACATCGGCGTGTCGGATGTGAGAGAGTGGGTCGTTGAGATGTCGGACGGTTTGGACGCTGTCGGTGTACGAACCGTTAAACGTAGAATCTCGGCTTTACGCTCGTTTTACAAGTACCTCAGGAGAGAAGGGCTTGTGAACAAGAATCCGGCGGCGGTGCTTGTCCTGCCTAAGGCGTCGAAACCGTTGCCCAAGTTTTTTCGTGAGGAAGAAATGACTCATCTGCTTGATGATGTCATGACGGGCGATGAGTTTCAGGATAGAAGGGATAAACTCATTATCGACCTTTTTTATCAGACTGGTGTCCGTGTTTCCGAACTTGTTGAGATAAAGGACAGTGATATTGACATGGGCAGAGGAATGCTGAGAGTGTTCGGTAAGCGGCGCAAGGAGAGGCTCATACCGATTGGCGGCAAACTCCTGAAGGAGATAGAGGCTTATAAGAGCAAGAGGAACGCGGAGGTCGGGAGGACGTCTGATTTGTTCGTCAGGAAAAACGGAGAGCAGATGTACAGGCGTGGGGTTTACGATGTGGTTTATAAGAGCATGACCAAGGTTAGCTCTCAGAAAAAGAGGAGCCCGCACGTGCTGAGGCATACTTTCGCATCGACGATGCTGAATAACGGAGCTGATATTTATGCTGTGAAAGCGCTTCTTGGACATAGCAGCCTGGCTGCAACGGAGGTTTATACTCATGCGTCATTCGCAAAATTGATAAAGACATATAAAACAGCCCATCCAAGGGCATAGTAACATAATTTTTTAACAGGTTCTTCGGAACATAATTTTAGGAGGAGGTATTATGGATATCAAGATTCAACCTATTCATTTCAAGGTTACAGAAAGATTAGAGGAGCACATCAATAAGAAAGTCTCAAAGCTCGAAAAACTTAATGATCAGATTATAAACGCAGATGTTATACTGAAGGTTGTTAAGCCAGAGACTTCAAACAACAAGAATGCGGAAATCAAAGTGAGAGTGCCAAACGCAGAGTTCTTCGCAGAGAAGACTGCTGACTCATTCGAGGAGGCTGTTGATACAGCGTTGATGGCTATCGAAAAGCAAATAACAAAGAGCAAGGAAAAAAGTAGATAACAAAATTCTCAAAAGATTTTTGTGTATTTAAAAAAAACACTACATTTGCAAGCCGTTTTGGTATTTCTACTGAAACGGCTTGTTGATGGAGTGCCATCAGCAAAGAATCTTTGAAAAGATTGAGAACGCCTCTTTAGCTCAGTTGGCCAGAGCACGTGATTTGTAATCTCGGGGTCGTTGGTTCGAATCCGACAAGAGGCTCGACTTTTTTGGTTAGGGTAGTTTCCAGAGTGGCCAAATGGGGCAGACTGTAAATCTGCTGTCTCTCGACTTCGGTGGTTCGAATCCATCACTACCCACTAAAAACTGCGGAAGTAGCTCAGTTGATTAGAGCATCAGCCTTCCAAGCTGAGGGTCGCGGGTTTGAGTCCCGTTTTCCGCTCAAATGCTGTTGTAGCTCAGTGGTAGAGCACTTCCTTGGTAAGGAAGAGGTCACGGGTCCAACTCCCGTCAACAGCTCATTAGATTTTGAAAAAAAGGAGTAATCCTTCTAAATAGTGTATTATTTTATTAATTAATATTCTTGAATAATGGCAAAAGAGGAATTTAAGCGTACCAAGCCCCATGTAAACATTGGTACAATCGGTCACGTAGACCACGGTAAAACAACTTTGACTGCAGCTATCACAACTGTACTCTCAAAGAAGCTTCCATCAGAAGTAAACGTAGTTAGAGATTTCGCATCTATCGACAACGCTCCAGAAGAGAAAGAGCGTGGTATCACTATCAACTCTTCACACGTTGAGTACGAAACTGAGAACCGTCACTATGCACACGTTGACTGTCCAGGACACGCCGACTATGTAAAGAACATGGTAACTGGTGCTGCTCAGATGGACGGTGCTATCATCGTAGTTGCTGCAACTGATGGTGCTATGCCTCAGACTCGTGAGCACATCCTTTTGGCTCGTCAGGTAAACGTTCCTAGACTTGTTGTGTTCTTGAACAAGTGCGATATGGTCGAGGACGAGGAGATGCTTGAGCTCGTTGAGATGGATATGCGTGAGCTTTTGAGCTTCTATGACTATGATGGTGACAACACTCCTATCATCCGTGGTTCTGCTCTTGGCGCATTGAACGGCAAGGCTGAGTGGGAAGACAAGGTAATGGAGCTTATGGCTGCAGTTGACTCTTGGATCCCAACTCCAAAGCGTGAGGTTGATAAGCCATTCTTGATGCCTATCGAGGATATCTTCTCAATCACAGGTCGTGGTACTGTTGCAACAGGTCGTATCGAGACTGGTGTTGTTAAGGTAGGTGACGAGGTTGAACTTCTTGGTCTTGGTCAGGAGAAGAACGCAGTAGTAACTGGCGTTGAGATGTTCCGTAAGACTCTTGATCAGGGTGAAGCTGGTGACAACGTAGGTCTTCTTCTCCGTGGTATCGACAAGAACGAGGTTAAGAGAGGTATGATCCTTTGCCACCCTGGACAGGTTAAGCCTCATTCAAAGTTCAAGGCTGAGGTTTATATCCTGAAGAAGGAAGAAGGTGGACGTCACACTCCATTCCACAACAAGTATCGTCCTCAGTTCTACATCCGTACTTTGGATGTAACTGGTGAGATCTCTCTCCCAGAAGGAACTGAAATGGTAATGCCTGGTGACAACGTAACTATCACAGTTGAGTTGATCGAGCCAGTAGCATGTGACAACGGTCTTCGTTTCGCTATCCGTGAGGGTGGTAGAACTGTAGGCGCAGGTCAGATCACTGAGATTCTTGACTAATCAATTTGATTTGAAATAAAGCGGTGTCACGTTATAGTGACACCGCAATTTACGGAACTAGCTCAGTTGGTAGAGCACCGGTCTCCAAAACCGGGTGTCGGGAGTTCGAGCCTCTC
>CAMHCZ010000027.1 GCA_946183755.1 uncultured bacterium
CGACTCATAAATCTACCCTTAATCGTGTATTGGATGATAGTTGCGGATTTTAGGGATGATTAATAACAAAAGGATAGCCGAAAAAGCTATCCTTTGTTATTATGGAAATTCCTGAAATTCTCACAGCGAAGCTATCACACCTTTAAACAGAGCCGTCATCACAGGCTCGGTCTGGTTCGCCTGTTTCTGCACATCCTCATGGTCGTTCACCTCGCCGGAAAGCCCGCAGTTGGTTATGACCGACAGGGCGCAGACTCTCATGCCTGAATGCACAGCCACGATGACTTCCGGCACTGTGCTCATGCCCACGGCGTCGGCGCCTATGGTGTGGAAGAAACGGTACTCGGCTGGAGTCTCGAACGAAGGACCCTGCACACCGATATAAACGCCCTCGTGAAGGTTTATGCCGTTCTCCTTAGCCACTCTGCGCGCAGTCTCTATGAGCTGCGGGTCGTAGGCATGCGTCATGTCGGGGAATCGCGGTCCGAACTCGCTGAGGTTCTTGCCTCTCAGAGGGTTGTCCGGAAGAAAACTTATGTGGTCGGTGATGAGCATCACGTCGCCCTTCCTGAACTGCGGATTAACGCCTCCTGCTGCGTTGGAGAGCATCGCCACCTTTATGCCAAGTGCCGCGAAGACTCGCATCGGGAATGTCACTTCCTTCATGTCGTAGCCCTCGTAGTAGTGGAAACGCCCCTGCATGGCCAGC
The DNA here is from genome assembly GCA_946183755.1 of uncultured bacterium. Lineage (GTDB taxonomy): Bacteria > Bacteroidota > Bacteroidia > Bacteroidales > Paludibacteraceae > UBA4363. The sequence goes on from CAMHCZ010000027.1 coordinate 710, forward strand.
ACACGCTGCCCTGCCAGCTCGCCTATTATCAGGTTGCCGGCGTGTCCTTCGACTGTCGAGACAGGGAAGTTCGGTATCTCCGAGTAAGGTATCACCGTCTTGTCGCTTATCTCGTTGGCGAGCTGTCCCAGTCCGCTGCCAAGCACGATGACCGCCTTTGGGATCTCGTTATTTAATCGGGTCCTTAGATAGCTTGTTGTTTGTCGTATTCTTTCTAACATAGTCGAGTATCTGTTTTTTGAAATCTTCCTCCTTGTCGAAAAGTATCTTCACCTTGATAGGCAGCACGTAGATGCTGGACTTAAGCTCGTCAGTAATCATGTTCGAGTGCTCGAGTCTCGCCGCGTCCTTTTCTGTGGTTATGATTATCTTCTTCTCGTTGCCGAGGTTGTTGTAAGTCTTCTCCAGCAGCTGGATGTCCTCCATGGTGAAGTCGTGGTGGTCCGGGAACGAAATAGCCTTCACGTTGTCGGCGAATTCGTTCACATGGCGCTTCACATGGGCGTCGTTCTGTATGCCTGTCAGCAGCACCACTCCGTATCTGCCGGCGCGCAGCATTTCCTTTGTCACCGGAGCGCCGCCGAATGCCGGCTGCAGTTCCTCGTACTTTATTGACGAGAAATACAGCGTCTGGTAAGGGCGTGGCTTCAGGTGCTTGGTTATCAGTCGATAGTCGATAGGTGTCGCTGTCTCAGGGCACTTGGTTATGATTATTATGTTCGCGCGGTTCTTGTTGTGCTCCGGCTCACGCAACTCGCCGTGAGGCAGCAGATGGTCCTCGTGCAGAGGGCGGTTGAAGTCTATCAGGAGGATGTTTATGCCCGGCTCCACAAAGCGGTGCTGGTAGGCGTCATCCATGACCACCGCTCCGAGGTTGGGATAAGTAGCCTGCAGTTTCTCTATGGCGCGGCGACGGTTGGCGTCGATGGCGACAATAACTTCAGGGAACTTCTTGTGTATCTGGTATGGCTCGTCGCCTATCTGGTCGGCGGTGGAGTCCTTGTCGGCTATGATGAAGTCCTTGGTCTTTCTCTTGTAGCCTCGGCTAAGCAGCGCCACCTGCATGAAGGGCGTCAGCGTGGACAGTATGAATTCCGAGTGTGGCGTCTTGCCAGTTCCTCCTACGGTTATATTGCCGACCGAGATTATCGGCAAACGGTATTTTTTACTTGAAATAACACCTGTGTTGAACAAGAAATTCCTGAAGTCCACGCCTATGCCGTAAAACGAAGACAGGAACGCAGCCAACACACGGAAGAAAATGGAACGCTTTTGCTGTGACATACTCATTATCAATTAAATTAATGACGCTAAAGACAAATATAATGAGAAAATGAGAGAAAAAGGGTTATTAATATTGCTTATATTTGCGATATATATTGTAAAACACAAAAATCACTACTTTTTTCAGATATGAAGATACTTCTTTTAGGCTCAGGAGGACGTGAGCACGCCATCGCTTGGAAAATAGCACAAAGTCCGAAAGTTGAGAAACTGTACATAGCTCCAGGCAATGCGGGAACAACGAATTGCGGCGAGAACATCAACGTAAGCGTTGCCGACTTCGAGGGCATTAAGAAGGCAGCCTTGGAAAAAGGCGTTGACATGGTGGTCGTAGGACCAGAGGCTCCGCTCGTTGACGGCATCTACGACTTCTTCAAAAACGACGCTCAGCTGAAGTCAATCCCAGTGATTGGACCTTCGAAGGAGGGCGCGCAGATGGAGGGCAGCAAGGACTTCTCCAAGCAGTTCATGATGCGCCACAACATCCCTACAGCCGGATACCTGAGCGTGACAAAAGACAACATAGACGAGGGCGTGGCTTTCCTCAAGAGCCACAAAGCGCCATACGTGCTCAAGGCTGACGGACTGGCTGCCGGCAAGGGCGTACTGATACTCAACGACCTGGACGAAGCCATCAAGGAGCTGGACGAGATGCTCAGCGGAAAGTTCGGCGACGCCAGCAGCACTGTGCTTCTGGAGGAGTTCCTCAGCGGCATTGAATGCTCTGTCTTCGCCATAACCGACGGCAACGACTACAAGATACTCCCTGTGGCTAAGGACTACAAGAGAATCGGCGAAGGCGACAAGGGACTGAACACCGGCGGCATGGGCTCGGTTTCGCCTGTGTCATTCGCCGACGATGTGTTCATGAAGAAGGTCGAGGACAGAATCGTCCGCCCTACGATAGAGGGACTCAAGGCCGACAAAATAGACTACAAGGGCTTTCTCTTCTTCGGACTCATAAACGTGGGAGGCGAGCCATACACAATAGAGTACAACGCGCGTATGGGCGACCCTGAGACCGAGGTCGTGATGCTGCGTATAAAGAGCGACCTCGTGGACCTGCTGGAAGGCGTGGCTGAGGGCAACCTCGCCGAGAAGACTCTCGAGATAGACCCACGCTACGCAGTGACAGTGATGCTCGTTTCCGGCGGCTACCCTGAGGCGTACGAGAAGGGCAAGGTAATCACAGGTCAGGACAAGGTGGAGAACAGCATCGTCTTCCACGCCGGCACAAGCGTGAAGGACGGACAGGTTGTCACAAGCGGAGGACGCGTGATAGCTGTCAGCTCATACGGCAACACCAAGGACGAGGCTCTCGCACAGTCGTTCAAGGGCGCACAGCAAATAGAATTCGACAAGAAGTACTTCCGTCGCGACATCGGATTCGACTTAAAGTAAAAACACAGTAATGAAGATACTGATCGTTGGTCCTGCGTGGCCGTACAGAGGCGGCATAGCCGACTTCGACGAAAGGATAGCCAGAGAGTACATCAAGAAGGGCGACGAGGTGGAGATATTCACCTTCACCCTGCAATACCCTTCTTTCCTTTTCCCCGGCAAAACGCAGTATTCTCCAGACCCGCGCCCCGAAGACCTTGACATAAAGCGCAAGGTCAACTCCATAAATCCGTTCAACTGGATAAAAGTGGGACGCGAGCTGAAGAAGAAGAACGCCGACCTGCTCATCATCAAGTTCTGGCTGCCGCTCATGGCGCCATGCTTCGGCACGATAGCGCGCATAGTGAAGGGCAACGGAAAGACCAAGGTCGTATCCATACTCGACAACATAATACCGCACGAACACCGCCCCGGCGACAAAATACTGTCCAAGTACTTCGTCAGCAGCATCGACGCTTTCATAGCCATGTCGAAGTCTGTGTACGACGACCTCAAGTCGCTCAACGACAAGAAACCTTGCCTGCTGTCGCCGCATCCGATATACGACAACTTCGGCACTGCCGTCAGCCGTGAGGAAGCCATCGGCAGCCTCGGGCTCGACCCTTCCGCCAAGTACATGCTCTTCTTCGGGTTCATACGCGACTACAAGGGCTTGGACATCCTGCTCAAGGCGATAGCCGACGAAAGGATAAAGAACAGCGACATAAAGCTGATAGTGGCTGGAGAATTCTATAACAACAGCGAGAAGTACTTCGAACTGGAAAAGGAACTCGGACTCGAAGGCAAGATAATCTGGCGCACGGACTTCATAGCCGACGAGCAGGTGAAGAACTACTTCTGCGCGTCCGACATCATCGTGCAACCTTACAAAACAGCCACGCAGAGCGGCGTGACGCAGATAGCCTACCACTTCGAGAAGCCGATGCTCGTGACCAACGTGGGCGGACTGCCGGAGATAGTGCCGAACGGCAAGGTGGGCTACTCGGTGGAACCGGAGGCGAAAGTCATAGCCGACGCCATAAACGACTTTTACGGCAACGGGCGATACGCCGAATTCGTCGAGAATATCAAGGAGGAAAAGAAGAAATACTCCTGGGACAGAATGCTTGAGAACGTGGGCAAAGCCATGGAACAAGTGAAATAATTCACCGCGATGGAAGAGCAGAGTTTAAACGACGAATTCAAGCAAAAGAGGCTGCTTAAACACATAATCTACGGCCCGATAAACAGCCGCCGCTTCGGACGCTCGCTCGGCATAAACATAATGCCGGAAGTCGAAAAACTCTGCACGTTCGACTGCGTTTACTGCGAATGCGGATTCTCGAACCCCAAACCCCGTCCGGAGGACATCGCCCTGCACGACAGCCAGTCGATAATCTCCGTGCTGGAATACCGGCTTAAGGAACTCAAGGAGAACGACATCGCTGTGGACAGCATAACGTTCTCGGGCAACGGCGAGCCGACTCTGCACCCGGAATTCAGCAAAATCATAGACGAGACCATAAGGCTTAGGGACGAGTATTACCCCGACACCAACATAACAGTACTCTCAAACTCCACGACCATAACCAAACCGGATGTCGTGGCGGCACTGAAGCGCATCGACATGCCTGTGCTCAAGCTGGACTCCGCCATAACAAGCACCATGAGAGCCATAGACCTGCCGCACTCGCCCAAGTTCAACAGCAACGACCTGATAAAGCAGCTGGGCTCTTTCGGCGGCAACGTGATAATACAGACCATACTCATAAAGGGCAAGTACAAAGGCGTGGAGTTCGACAACACCACCGAGAAGGAAATCGAGGCGTATCTCAACGCCATGGATAAGATAAAGCCGAAGATGGTGATGCTCTACGCCCTGGACAGAAAAGCGCCGGTGGAAAGCCTCGAGAAAGTGCCGGCGGAGACTCTGCGCTCCGTGGCTTCGAGAATAAGAAAGCTGAATATAGAAGTAACGACGGCTGAATGACAAGAAGACTCCTCTCGACAATACTCCTGCTCACAGCATTCTTATCGCACGCCGCCGCTCAGTACGAGCCGCTGGCAATAACCGCCTCAACCACTCCAGCCAACGCCACCGCTGCCTACCACGGCTCATGGACACCGTTCCACAACCCGTCGGCGATGGCATTCTCCAGACGAGACCTCAAGGACAACAACATACACGGCTCAGCGTCACTGCTTTACAACAACCGCTTCGCCATATCGGAGCTGTCGTCATTCTCCGCAGCCACATCCGTCAACACGCCCATAGCAAGCTTCGGCGCGGCATTCTCGCGCTTCGGCATAAGCGCATACAACGAGAACATCGTCGGCATAGCCGTCTCGCGCATGTTCACACGGCGCTTCGCCATGTCGGTCGGCGTGGACTATTACTATGTGGAGCAACAGGAAATCGACCGCTACCGTGGCAATGCGCTCTGCGAGGTCGGACTGATGTACGAGCCACTGGAGAACCTTGTCATCGGGCTGCACTCGTTCAATCCATTCATGACGAAAATCGCGATTAACGGCAGGAACTTCGACATAAGCTCCGTCTATTCGCTCGGCATGTCCTACTCCTACGACGGCCATGTGGTGCTCCTCGGGCAACTGGACCGCAGCGGCAAGCACGACTGGGACTGGCATCTGGGCGTGGAGTGGAAGATACTGTCGTGGATGTCGGCATCGGTGGGATGCCAAGGCGCGCCGTTCGTGCCTGACATCGGACTTGGACTCATGTGGAAGGACTTTCATCTGACATCACGATTCAGCCGCCATTACGCATTAGGAAACACATCTACATGCTCACTCTCTTATCTTTTCTGACAATGCACGGACGCACTCTACTACTATCAATCGCAATACTGCTGACACTCGGCACAGCGCACGGCGAAAACATCAGCCAGGACGCGCTCGAAAGCCGCATCGATGACATCATCGACGCATATTACTCCATGAGCGACCAGACCGACGAGAACGCCAGCGAGGAGGTTTTCGCCATGCTCAGGGAAAGGCTTGAGGAAAGGCTCGAGAACAAAATTGTGATAAACGGCAACAGACGCTTGAAAGAGGAGCTGGAGTCGCTGCAATTCCTGTCGGCGCTGCAGATCGACGCCATCTGCGGATACATCGAAAACAACGGCAAGATGGACGACCTGAACGAGCTGTTTCTCGTGGACGGGATGTACAGGCAGGACGTGCTGAACCTGATGCCGTTCGTCACCACAGGCAAGGCGGAGGACGGAGCCGAGCCGACGAATAAAAAACCGCTGAAAAACGCCCTTAGACAAGGACGCCACGAAATCGCGCTGAGGGGCGACAACTGCCCGGAGGCAAGCGAGCCAAGCCAGTTCTACAGCGCCGCATACTACAGATTCCGCTACTCCAACCGCATAAACGCGGGATTCAACGCCGAAAAGGATGCCGGCGAGCAGTTCTGGGGCAATCGCAACAAAGGTTTCGACTCGTACCACGCCTATGTGCAGATAGACAACGACATGTGGCTGAAACGCGTCGTGCTGGGCAACATGAATGCGACGTTCGGACGCGGACTCGTCATGAACTCAGCGTTCTCGCTCGGGTTCTCGTCGGAGGTGAACAGCGTGGGCACGGCAGACATCGGCGTCAAATGCTCGTCATCCATATCCGAGCAGAACCTGCTGCAAGGAGTGGGCACGACACTCAACTTCGGCAAGGTGGACATATCGGCGTTCTACTCCATCAAGGACATTGACGCGTCGCTGTCGGACTCATCGACATTCTCGTCCATCAACCAGACCGGACTGCACCGCACCGACAAGGAACTGCAAAACCGCGGCACTGTGCTGATGCAGACCGCCGGTGCCAACGTCACTTTCGCACACAAGGACCTCAGACTCGGCGCCACAGCAGCCTGCGTGTGGTTCGACCACAAGATGGTGCCTGCCGACAAACTCTACACCGCCTTCTACTTCCGCGGCTGGGAGCAGGTGGCGGCAAGCGTCGATTACAGCTACACCTGGCGCCATGTTTACATCTCGGGCGAGACCGCCGTCAGCGGCGACAACGCCTTAGCCACCATCAACTCCATAGACTTCAAGCCGCTGTCGTTTCTCAAACTCACCGTCATGCACCGCTATTACTCGGAAAAGTACAACGCCATCATGTCAAATTCGCTGGCAGAGGGCGGACGAGTGAACAACGAGCAAGGAATCTACATCGGCGCCGCATTCTCTCCGCTGCCCGGGCTCAGGATGTCAGCCTTCGCCGACTTCTTCTCGTATCCGTGGGCGAAATACGGCATCGACATGCCTTCCAACGGCTACAACACATTCACCAAAATCGAGCTCTACCCAAGCCGTCGAGTCGGCGCGGCGCTCAGCTTCCGCCTGAAGCGCACGGAGCACAACCTTCCGCAGAAATACTTTGCCAAGACACCGACACTGCAGAACATCGACCACCAGAACCGCATGACACTGCGCGCCGACATCAACGCGAACTGGTTGAGAGGCAGACTGCAATGCAAGCCGTCGGTCGAGGTGAACAGCTTCGACTACGACACGCAGGACCGCACATGGGGCTACTCCGTGCGCGCCGACATGAACTACAGCCTCAAGTCGCTGCCGCTGTCGCTTAACTCGCGCATAGCCTACTTCAAGGCGCTGGACTACAACAACCGCTTCTACGCCTACGAGAGCGACGTGATCTACGCCTTCTCGTCAGCCATGATGTACGGCGAGGGGCTGCGCTACTACGTCTGCGCCAAAGCCAAAATCAACAAATGCACAAACCTCTTCATCAAGGTCGGGCAGTTCCGGTATTTCTCCGAAAAAGACATTTCATACGGCAACGAGAAGTTCAAATCCAAGCACAAAACAGAGATTCACGCAGTGCTGAAAACTGATTTATAGCACATTACACACTGCGTAATTTATAATTTATTGATTTGCTGGCAATTAACATTAATTGAACATCCAAAAACCTTAAAATAAAATTTTTTAAGATGTTTTTTAGCATACATTTAACATATTTTTAACGAGAAAAATATGTTGTATAACATAAAACCTATATCTTTGCATCGTGTTTTTCATAGTATTAGATTTAAGGTTATCAAAAAGGACTGGCCAAGCGAGGTCAGTCTTTTTTGTTTTTATGTCGCGCTTTTTTAGTGCAACGCTTGTTCGTTGACAAAATATTGCTATCTTTGCATCGCTTTTAAGGAAATACAATTCCGGGCGTTTAGCTCAGCTGGTTCAGAGCATCTGCCTTACAAGCAGAGGGTCGGCGGTTCGAATCCGTCAACGCCCACAGAAAGAAAAGCCGAAACTTTCGTTTCGGCTTTTTTTGTTTTCACACACGCAGGCACACAAAAAAAAGCGGACATCTCTGCCCGCTTCTTATATTATCGCCTTATGCCGATTAGAACGCCGATGGCTTAAGCTTCAAGCCTGCCTTCTCGTCCAGTCCGAACAGCAAGTTCATGTTCTGCACAGCCTGGCCAGCCGCGCCCTTCAGCAAGTTGTCTATCGCACTGAGCACTAAAAGCTTGTTTCCGTGCTTCTGAAGGCTCACGACAGCCTTGTTGGTGTTCACCACCTGCTTGAGGTCGATGTTGCCCTCTGCGACGAATGTGAACGCCGCGTCCTTGTAGAAATCGTTGTACAGGTCGTATGCCTGTTCTATCGTCAAATCGCTTGTCATGTAAGTCGAAACGAAGATGCCTCTCGCGAAGTCGCCTCTGACAGGGATGAAGTTCAATTCTGTGTCGAACTTTCCTTGCAGCTGAGTGAGCGACTGTCTGATTTCAAGCAAATGCTGGTGCTCAAAAGCCTTGTAAACAGATATGTTGTTGTTTCTCCAGCTGAAATGCGACGTAGCCGATGGCTTCTGTCCCGCGCCGGTGCTGCCGGTTATGGCTGTCGTGTTTATCTCGTTGGTCAGCAGCCCAGCCTTGGCCAGCGGCAGCAGTCCTATCTGTATGGCAGTGGCAAAGCAGCCCGGATTGGCTATGTGCATTGCGCCCTTTATCTTCTCTCTGTTCATCTCAGGCAGTCCGTAAACGAAGTCGTTGCCCTCCGCCTTGATTCTGTGGTCCTGGGTGAAATCGACTATCTTCACGTTGGCTGGCACTGTGTGCGACTCAAGGAACTTCTTCGTGTCGCCGTGTCCGAGACACGAGAACAGCACGTCGATTTTCTCAAATGGCAGCTGGTCGGTGAAGACCATGTCGGTCTCGCCTATCAGTCCCTCGTGAACAGAGTAGAGCTTGTTGCCTGCGTTGCTGTTACTGTTCACGAACTCAATTTCCACGTCTGGGTGGTTGACGAGTATTCTGAGCAACTCGCCGCCGGTGTATCCTGCACCACCGATAACTCCTGCTTTTATCATAACTTTTGTTTTATGTTTTTTTACTCTAACAAATCCGGACGGAGCCTTTTGGTGCGCTCGAGAGCCTGCTCCTCCTTCCATTTCTCTATCTTCTTGTGGTCGCCGCAGAGAAGCACCTCAGGCACTTTCCATCCCTTGTAGTCGGCAGGACGGGAATAGACCGGCGGCTCCAGAAGATTGTCCTGGAAGCTGTCGCTCAGTGCGCTCTGCTCGTCGCCTATGCTGCCCGGAATCAGCCTCACCACGGCGTCGGCTATCACTGCGGCAGGCAGTTCGCCGCCCGTCAGCACATAGTCGCCTACGGAAATCTCCTTGGTGATGAAGTGCTCGCGGACTCTGTAGTCCACGCCTTTGTAGTGGCCGCAGAGGATTATCATGTTCTCGTTCATCGACAGCGTGTTCGCCATCTTCTGGTCGAACTTCTCGCCGTCGGGCGACGTGAATATTACCTCGTCGTAGTGTCGCTGGCTTTTCAGCTCAGTTATTATGCGGTCTATCGGCTCTATCTGCATGACCATCCCCGCGGCTCCTCCGAAAGGGTAGTCGTCCACTCTGCCGGTGGTCTTCACCGAGTAGTCGCGCAAGTTGTGCACGACAATCTCCACCAGCCCCTTGTCTATCGCCTTCTTCACTATCGAGTGGGCGAAAGGGCTTTCCAACAGCTCCGGCATTACCGATATAATGTCTATTCGCATTTCCTTGTGTTATTCTACTGTGACAGTCATCTTGAGGTCGTCCTCGGGACGGTCGCCTCGGTCGGTCTTCACCTTTGCTATCTCGTCGATTATCTCGAGACCCTCTATCACCTCGCCGAAGACGGTATAATCATTGTCGAGGAACGGCGTTCCGCCTACTGTCTTGTAAGCCTCGCGCTGCTCGTCGGTGAACTTCACCTTCTTGCCCTTGAACTCCTTTTCAAGCTCGTCTATCAGCTTGGACTGCAGCGCCATCAGACCTTTCTGGTCTCTTGCGAGGCGGAGCCTCATCACCTCGTCGGCGTTCTCCCTGAGCATCGCGTTGAATCTCTTATCCTTGGCCTGCATGAGCATCTGATTCTCCATCTGGTTGAGCTCGCCGTCGGAGTATTTCTTGCCTTGCACTATGTAGAACTGGCAGCCCGACGACTTCTTCTCGGGGTTCACCTCGTCGCCTGTCCTGGCGGCAGCCAATGCGCCTTTCTTGTGGAACAGCTGCGGATAGACGAACTCGGCGTCTATGGTGTAGCCCACGTCGCCTGCGCCGAGACTCTTGCCCTTAGGCGCGGTCTTGCTCTCAGGGTCGCCGCCCTGTATCATGAAGCCTTTGATGATTCTGTGGAAAAGGAGGCCGTTGTAGAAGCCTTCGTTTGCGAGTTTCAGGAAATTGTCTCTGTGCTTTGGAGTCTCGTCGTAGAGTCTCACTTTCATATCACCCAATGAGGTGGAAATCTTGACTATTGCTGACATATTTACAAATTTATTTCGGCAAAGATAATGATTAATAATAAGTCCTTCACTACTTTTGCGCTCGTTATGTATTTCACACACAAGTTCAGCAACGGCATAAAACTCGTGCATCTGCAACAGGCATCGAACGTCTGCTGCTGCGGCATCGGCATAAACACCGGAGCACGCGACCAGACTCCGTCGCAGACCGGCATGGCGCACTTCATAGAGCACACGATGTTCAAAGGCACAGCGCGCCGCACTGCCACACAGATTATCAACCGCTTAGAGGACGTGGGCGGCGAGCTGAACGCATACACGACCAAGGAGGAGACTTTCGTCTATGCCACAACACTGGCAAGGGACTTCGAGAGAGCGGCTGAACTGATTTCCGACATGGTCTTCAACGCCACATTCCCACAGAAGGAGATAACACGCGAGGCTGAAGTGATAGCCGAAGAGATAGAGTCGTACAACGACACGCCGTCCGAACTGATTTTCGACGACTTCGAGGAACTTATCTTCGACAAACAGACACTCGGCATCGACATACTCGGGTCGGCGCGCAAATTAGCCAAATACACCACCGACGACGCTGCCGGATTCGTGAAATGCAACTACAACACCGACCAGATGGTCTTCTTCTCGGTGTCGCCGCTGGACTTCAAGAAAGTGCTGAAGGTGGTTGAGAAATGCGTGGGCGGCATACCTGCCAACCTGCGCAAACACACACGAGAGCAGAACACGATATACACGCAGAAAGACATAGAGAAACGCAAGAGAACGCACCAGATACACCTCGTCGTGGGCAACCGCTCATGCGCCCTGGGCAGCGACGACTTCTACCCGATGTACATGCTGAACAATATACTCGGCGGACCGGGCATGAACAGCCGGCTGAACCTCGCGCTGCGCGAGCACAACGGACTGGCGTACACCGTGGAGTCCAACCTGACGACATACACCGATTCGGGCGTGTTCTGCGTCTATGTGGGCGCGGAGCAGAAGAACCTCGACAAGTGCAGGAAACTCATCTCGCGCGAGATGGAGAAATTGGCGACAACCGCCATAACACCGACGGCATTAGCCAAATACAAACGACAGATACTCGGGCAGATAGCCATAGCCAACGAGAACAAGGAGGCGCTGGCGCTGTCAGTAGCCAAGTCGTTCCTGCACCGCGACAAGATAGCCACATACGAGCAGATTTGCGAATACATAAACGAAATAACGGCTGAGGACATCAGAAAGGCGGCAGAAAGAGTCTTCGACGAACAGATGCTCTCGTCCGTGCTTTATTACTAAAACACCATGAACCATCAGGAACAAATAGACGAGTACATACTCTCGCACATAGAGCCGGAACCGCAACTGCTGGCCGAGCTCGACCGCCACACGCACGTCACAGCCATCAACTCGCGCATGCTGTCGGGACACCTCGAGGGCAGAATCCTGAAGATGATAACCAAGATGATAGGCGCGAAAAGGGTGCTGGAACTCGGCACATTCACCGGATACTCGGCGCTGTGCTTCGCCGAGGCTGTGGCGGAGACCAATGGCGTGGTCGTCACCGTGGACAACGATGACGAGAACGGAGAAGTGGCAGCGGAATTCTTCCAGAAATCGGAGTACGGCAAGCACATCCGCCAAGTCATAGGCGACGCGCTGGCGGTAATTCCGACACTCGCATCAGAAGAGCCTTTCGACCTCGTTTTCATCGATGCCGACAAGCGCGAATACCCGCAATATTTAGAGGCGACCCTACCTCTTCTCAGACAAGGCGGCGTGATTCTCGCCGACAACACCCTTTGGGACGGCCACGTCGTGGAGACGCCTAAGCACAACGATTACCAGACCATAGCCGTGCAGAAATTCAACGACATCGTTGCCGCCGACCCTCGCATCGAAACGGTCATCCTCCCCCTGCGCGACGGCCTGACAATGATAAGGAAAAAGTAAAAAACAAGGGTTATTTCACCCTGCCGCCGGTTATCCAGTTGGTGACGTAGTAGGACTGCAGAAGGTCGCTCACCACAACGCCTTTGGACGTGCTGGCGTGTATGAACTTGTTCTCTTTCAGGTAGATGCCCACATGGTTGGGCGTGGACGATTTCTTGCCGTCGGTGCGGAAAAAGACAAGGTCGCCCTCGCGCAGCTGGCTCTTGGTTATCTTGGTGCAGTTGTCGGTCAGCATGCCTGCCGACTGGCGCGTGAGCGTCTTGCCGAAGACCGCCTTGTACACCATATAGACGAATCCCGAACAATCGACGCCGCTCTTGGTCGTGCCGCCGTACTGATATTTCGCGCCGAGCCACGACGCACATTCGCTGTAGAGTTTTGCGTTGTCGGTCGATGAGGCGGTAACCTCAAGCTTGCTGCAGTTGCTCTTGTGGGCGCTGCCGAGCGATGCGCTGCTGCCGCCTGTCCCTCTTGATGCAGAGGCGTAACGTGTTCTCGGAGTCGAGCCTTTTCGAGTTGTATTCTTAGTAACTGTGCAGCTGCCGAGAAGTAGCGCCGCTGCTGTGATTATCACCAAATATGCTGTTCTGCGCATGTCGTTTTTCCTTTTGGGATGCAATTATAGGAATTTATTTAGAAATGACGAGGGTAAGGATGCGGTTTTAGGCTGCTGCCACACATCTGCTTTGAGAATAAACGATAACTTTGCCCTTTGTTTGGCTGATTAAACACATGAACAACACACACCTTTCACACATATCGCTGCTCAAGGTCGTGGCCATGGTCACTGTCGTGCTTCACCACACGCTTTGCTTCTATGGGGCATGGTTCCCTTATGAAGGCTCGCAAGCGTACCTTAATTTCACCATGGCTCTCAAAGAGATAAGCATGCCTATGTTCATTGCGCTGGCTGGATTCATTTACTCTTACTTGAAGGTGAATCACGGCAAATACAACAACACAGGAACGTTCGTGCTGGGCAAGGCGAAAAGGCTCTTACTGCCTTATCTCTTATGGAGCGCTGTCCTGCTTACACCTCTTAACCTCGCAGAAGCCAAGCCTATAAACGTGCTTTATGGAACGTGGCATCTGTGGTTCCTGCTTGTGCTGTTCCTCGAGTTCATGTTCTTTCATTTCACATTCCGGTTTTGGGGCAAGACTTCAAAAGTCGCAGACTGTGCCATCTAGAT
>CAMHCZ010000028.1 GCA_946183755.1 uncultured bacterium
CACTGTACACTCAAATCAATTACAAATATTCACAAATAAAAGAAGCGCCAGTGACCTACTGTCTACGGCGCTGCATGGCAATAAAAAACGCGAAACCGTTTTACCGAATCTCGCGCTTTCATATACAAAACAAATTAAAACATATTTCTCATTCAGGATGTGCTCTTTACGACGTTCACTGTCGTTTCTCCAATTTTGTGGAACGTGTCGGGCAGGTTTATCTGCTTCACGTTGCCGTCGCTTTCCTTAAGCACTGCTCTGCTCACTCCGGTGACGATGTACTCAGTGTCGTCGTACTTGACCTTGGCTGGGATGTTCACCACCTCGACGCTGTTGTCCTCGTCCATCGAGTCGTGAGGCAGGACGAGCTCCACCTCGTAAGGCGCCTGCTCGTTGGTTATTCTGAAACTGAGCACCACGCCGTCGTCATTGATAACTTCAAAATCAACTTCTGCGGCTGTCGCTAACTGCGATGCCGTAAAAGCGAAAATAGCTGCGAGTGCAGAAATAACGCTTTTCTTGTTGAAATTTGACTTCTTCATTGTGTTTGTGTTTTTCAAAGCAAAAATCCTTGGTTATCTTTAAGGACCGTTTTTGCGGTAAGGCTTTTGTAGTCGCCTTTCTGAGTGCAAATATACATATCACCCTTAAATGTTAAATGCCGATTTTTATGTTGTACAACATATTTTCAGCGCATTTAATTTATTTAACAGGCATAAAAACCTTTTAAAGAGCCATATTGAGCGCCGAAACGCACATCCGAGGTGCCTCTTTTTGCTTAACTTTGCTTTTGTTGTCTATATATTCCGAGTCATGCGAAAACGTGCCGTACATATAATGACTATGGCTCTTGCGCTGGCGACAGCCACGCCGGAGGTCTGCGCATCGGACATCGACAGCACAGCGACCGACAGCACCGTCAAGCAACTGACGGCAACGGCTCGCCGAGACTTTTCGCGCGGCAAGGAGAAGGTGCAGAAGATAAAGACCAAAATAGACAACGACCCGTTCATCACCCGGTTCAGGCGCTTCTTCGCGTCGGACACCGCCTATGTCTATAAGCCAAAGCAAAGGATGTCCGTCGCCCTGCACAACCAGATTTACTTGGACTTCATGGAATTCTATGTGCCGCATAACGACGAGTTCGTGTACGGACTGAGCATGCGCTCCCCTGCGCGCTACAACCTCGGTCTGTCCGTCGGTTACCGCCCTATCTCCATATCATATTATCTGCACATAAACGGACTGACCAAGCACAACCTCTCCGGCATACAAAGAACACGCGTGCATTGGCTCAACTCACGATTCATGTTCGACCTGACGCTTTTCAGCGACAACGGCAAGCAGTATGTCACCAACTACCAGTTAGGCGACATAAGGGAGCAATACAAGAACGTGACTTTTGACGGATACAAGTTCTATTACGCTAACCTGCAAATGGACTGGTTCTTCAACCACCGCAAGTACTCGCCGTCCGCCACCAGCTCGTGCTCGTCGATACAGAAGCGCTCAGCCGGCTCGTTTTTCGCCGGAGTGTCATATTCGTACCAGAACTTTGCGGCGGACTGCACACTGCTGCCCGACACGATACAGACTACATTCCCGATAAAATCGGAGATTTATGCGAATTCCCATGATTTCTGCATAGACTTCGGCTATGCGCACAACTTTGTGTTCTGGAAGAAGCGCCTGACATACAACATAACAGCGGCACCAAGGCTGGGACTGAAGAGATTCTTCCAGAACGATGTCGGCCCGAAGTACTTCGTCGCGCTGAATCCGAGCGTGGACATGGCGCTTGTCTATAACCGTTCCAGATACTTCGTGAACCTACATCTGCACGCCGACATGATATACAACCTGCAGAACAAGAACACACTCATAACAACGCTGACCGACCACAAGCTGTCGGTCGGTGTGCGTTTCTGAAAAAAAGACGGACATGGCGAAAAGCCACATCCGTCTCTCTTTGTATTATACGGGATTTTATTATCCTCTGATAGCCTTGATGCCTGGCAGATCCTTGCCCTCGATAGCCTCAAGAAGCGCGCCTCCACCTGTTGAAATGTATGACACCTGGTCAGCCAAGCCGAACTTGTTGATACATGCCACAGAGTCGCCTCCGCCAATCAGCGAGAACGCGCCTTCCTTAGTAGCCTCGGCGATAGCGTTTGCGATAGCCTTAGATCCGGCAGTGAAGTCATCGCACTCGAACACTCCAGCAGGACCGTTCCAAAGGATAGTCTTTGCGCCCTTTATCGCATCAGCGAATATCTTCTGGCTCTTGACACCGGCATCAAGTCCCTCGAATCCGTCAGGAATCTCAGTTGCAGGTACGATTTTAACCTCAGCGCCTGGCTTCAGCGACATGTTGTCGAAGTCGAACGCGTTTGTCACAGCGCAGTCAACAGCGAGGAACAACTCAACGTTGTTCTTCTTAGCCATCTCCTGAATCTCGAGAGCGAGGTCGAGCTTGTCCTCCTCGCATATAGAAGTTCCGACAGTTCCGCCGTTAGCCTTAGCGAAAGTATATGTCATACCGCCGCAGAGGATCAGCTTGTCAACCTTAGTCATGAGGTTCTCGATGATGCCGATCTTAGTAGAGACCTTAGAGCCACCCATGATGGCAACGAATGGACGGTTGATGTTGTTCAGCACCTTGTCAACAGCAGCGACCTCCTTCTCCATCAGGTAGCCGAGCATCTTGTTGTCAGCGTCGAAATAGTCAGCGATAACAGCAGTTGAAGCGTGCTTGCGGTGTGCAGTTCCGAATGCGTCGTTGATGTAGCAGTCGGCGTATGAAGCCAGCACCTTAGAGAATTCCTTCTGCTTCTCCTTCATCTCCTTCTTTGCTGCCTCGTAAGCTGGGTCTTCCTTCTCGATGCCTACTGGCTTGCCCTCTTCCTCAGCATAGAAACGGAGGTTCTCGAGCAACAGCACGTCGCCTGGCTTCAAAGCGGCAGCCTCTGCCTGAGCTTTCTGGCAGTCGTTGACAAACTTAACTGGCGAACCGAGAAGTTTAGAAACCTCATCTACAATCTGACCTAACGAAAACTTAGCCACTACCTGTCCCTTAGGCTTGCCCATGTGGCTCATGATGATCAGCGAGCCACCGTCAGCCAAGACTTTCTTCAAAGTTGGAAGAGCGCCCTTGATTCTGGTGTCGTCTGCTACTTTACCGTCCTTCAACGGTACATTGAAATCTACTCTTACGATTGCCTTTTTGCCAGCAAAGTTGTAATTGTCAATTAACTGCATTTTAGTTGATGTTATTTGGTTATGTTTATTAAGTATTCAAAAAACGTACACAAAAATATGAAAAAGATTACGCTTTCACGCGCCTTTCTCTATGTCTTTTTGTTTATTTAAGAGGATGAGCCTCGTTGAAGTCCTTAGCCGTGAGGAACACGTCGTACTGTATTCTGCCCGGAGAGCTCTCGGCCTCGCCTGGATTCACCACTCTGTCCATGTTGAAGAGGTCTATTATCTTGTAGTCCTTCTTCACTGCCTCGTGGTTCTTGTCAAAGTAATAAGCAGAAGTCTCTATGAACTGCGACACCTGCTCTATCATGAATCGGCTGACTCTCTGGAACTTGACGATATTGCCCTGCTCGTCGTAGAGCGAGTTGTAGATATTCTCGAACTCGCGCCCTGCAGGGTTAGGCATCTCAGTGACGTTCATCAGCGCTCCATCCTCGTATCTGACAATGTTGTAAGTCTTAGCCACTTTGCCTTTATCCTTCAGGTCGTCAAAGTTATCGACCTTGATCAGACGACTGTCATCCTTCATCTCCACATACAGCTCCACATACACGTTGTTCTTCATGAAGATGTCGTCCACCTTGCTTTGCAGCGCCTCCGCCTTGTCTATGAGGTCCGCCTCGCCTTCCACATTCTTGTCGAAAACCTTGACTTCGTCCGAAGCCTTGTCGTTTATACCATACTTGCCGGACTCTTTGCTGCACGATGCGAACACCGATGCCAGCATTACCGACGCTGCAAAAATCGCAATCCTTTTCATTTTATTCCTTTATGATTTTCACGGCAGACATATTGCCGCTTTCTGCTATTACATTTATTATATACATTCCGTTTGACAACGCCGCCGCACTGATATTCAACACGCTCTTGCCAGCTGCGTTGACACTAAGCAGCGTTCTGCCGTCCATGTCAACCACAGCGACGGTCTTCAACGCCTCGCCGCTCACGACGTTCACTACGTTCTTCACTGGGTTTGGCGCCACTGTCAGTCCGTCCACGCCACGGCTTTCGCTCACTCCGCTGGCATCATTGGCGTACAGCACTGTGCGTACGGCGTTTGTCGCGCCGGTCGATGTCATGGCTCTCAGTCGGTAGATGTACTTGCTGCCGCTCTCTGCGGTCGCGTCGGTGTATTCAGTCACGTCGGCGACAGTTTCAACCACAGTCACGAAAGTCGTGTCTGTTCCTGCGGTTATGTCGGCTCTGTCGAGTCGGAATCCAGTTTCGGAATCGGAATTGTCTGCCCAGCTGATGATTACATCAGTGCCTTCGCTGCTGCGCTTAGCCACGAGGTTGCTTGGGGCTTTCACGCCTTTGACTATCGAGTTCAGGTAGTTCTCGAGGTTTGAATATCCGTTTGCGGCAATGGCAGCGCCGTCGGCAGCGTTGTTTTTGTCAAAGCCGTTGGCGTCCTCCCATGCGTCAGGCATTCCGTCGCCGTCGGTGTCGGCAGGCACGGTCTCGTCTGGGAAGGCGGTCAAGTCAGGGTATGCGCTCCAAGTGTCGTCGGCATCGGCTGGTTTCAAATCGCTTGGGCTGTCGATAACACCGATGTAGCTTGGCACTGTAGGACCGACAAACTGCGGTTCTTGCAATCCTGCGGCTTCAGCCAGCACTCGTGCATCAACCTCGTCCATGCTTGGCCATTGCGCTCCGGCGTTCTTAAGCACGTTGGCATAAGCGTCATCGGCACTCGAAATGACGATTCCGCTGTTCACCGAAGGTAACGCCATCACATAATCGGACACAGTTCCTGTTCCGCCAATAGCCACATTAGTATTCAGCGCCGACTTGAAGTTAATGCCAGTTTTTGCTGAGTTCTTCGCGTCTGTCCAGTTGTCGTTATTTGCTGCAGTAAGCGCATCTAGCGTCGCGCTTGAGGAAGTTGCGTACTCATTCAGTTCGTACTTGTTGCCAGCAACGTACCATTTGCTTATTGCGGTTTCTGTTGATTGATTATAGATAGTCAGGAAAACCCTGTTACCGTTTTTTGCTTTTGTAGTCGGACCTGGCTTGTAATAATTGTTAGCCATGTTGACCTTGACATAGGCATCAGCGATGTTTGCCGCCTCCACTCTTCCATTATATGCTGCCTCGCTGCCGAATGCGTTGTAAACCACGTTGTTATACATCTCCTGATCTACATGAAAATCATGAGAGTCTGGGTCTGATGATGAATTGGACACGCCGTATATCTGTGGCACACGAGCCGCGCAGTGCGCAAAAACATTGTGGTGGTAGCTCGAAAGCTCGCCTCCCCACTGCGCGCCATAAGCACGAGTTCCCTTCTTGTTTATCGAATTGTAAAGCGGTTCGCTTGATATGCACCACTGCATGGTGAGGTTGTCGCCGTCATACATCGTGATGTTCTCCTCCGCCGACCATGAGAATGAGCAATGGTCGATGATTATATTCTTGCTGTTTTCACATCCGAACGATGACTCATTGTAATTGTCACCGCAGCGGAATCGCAGGTATCTGACAATGATATTCTGAGCGCCATTGAGCATGAACTTCTTGTCGGCTATGCAGATGCCACCGCCCGGAGCCGATTGTCCGAGAATAGACACGTTGTCGCCTGAGAATTTCAGCTGGCTTGTCAGATGTATCGTGCCGCCGACCTTGAACAAGATAGTTCGAGGCGCGTTTTCCGTACCGGTCTTCAGCGCCCAGCGAAGAGTACCCTCCTTGAGGTTCGAGTCCGGGCAGTCGTCAAGACTTGTGACGTAATACACCACTCCGCCACGTCCGCCTGTGGCATATCGGCCAAAGCCCTCCGCTCCCGGAAAAGCCAGCTGCTCTGTGTCGGCTTGCGCCGTCCCGAATGCCATAGCACCGGCGATAACAGCAAGCCCAAGAATAGTCTTTCTCATAGTCATTTTACTCTGATTTATCCGTCCAAAACAGACGGACGAATTACGCAAATTTACTAATAAATTGAATAGCAACCGCCCGAAACAAAAAAAGAGGGCTGAAACGCCCTCTTTCCTTTATGTCGTGTCCGTTTTTTAAAGCGGATATTCCTCAAACGCATACAGGACAGTTGACAAATATCTCTCGCCAGTGTCCGGCAGCAGAGCCACAATGTTCTTGCCCTTGTTCTCAGGTCTCTTGGAGAGCTGGAGAGCGGCGAATGTCGATGCGCCCGATGATATGCCGACCAGCAGTCCCTCTGTCTTGGACAGCTGGCGCGATGTTCTGATGGCGTCGTCGCTGTCAACGAGGAACACCTCGTCCACTACATTTGAGTCGTAGTTCTTAGGCACGAAGTTGGCTCCGATACCTTGTATCTTGTGAGGTCCTGCCTTGCCCTGCGAAAGCACTGGCGATGTCGATGGCTCAACCGCGACAATCTTGACATTCGGATTATGAGCCTTCAAAGCCTTGCCCACACCACTGACTGTGCCGCCTGTGCCCACACCAGCCACGAAGATGTCAACCTTGCCATCGAGGTCTCTCCAGATCTCCTCGCCTGTCGTTCTGACGTGCACAGCTGGGTTAGCTGGGTTTTCGAACTGTTGGAGAATCACAGAACCCGGAGTGTTATCTCTCAGTTCCTCTGCCTTTTCCACAGCGCCTTTCATTCCGTCGGCACCTGGAGTCAGCACCAATGTCGCTCCGAAAGCCTTCAGCAGGTTTCTTCTCTCGAGGCTCATGGTCTCAGGCATAGTCAGAACCAGTTTGTAGCCTTTGACAGATGACACAAACGCCAGTCCTACACCGGTGTTGCCGCTCGTAGGCTCAATGATTGTAGCGCCCGGCTTAAGAAGTCCTTTCTGCTCGGCGTCCTCTATCATAGCCAGTGCGGCTCTGTCCTTCACGCTGCCTGCCGGATTGAAATACTCCAGTTTTGCAATCAGATTAGCGCCGGCTCCGTTCTGCTTCGAGAACTCTCCGAGTTCAAGCAAAGGTGTGTTGCCAACCAAGTCTGTTAGTTTTTTCGCGATTTTTGCCATAACTATTATGTTTAGTGATTATTACAAACGGTTTGCATAAACTCCAAGGAGCGCCGCCCTCTTCATCCATGCAATTGCAAAATTAATAAGTACCACATCAAACAACAATACCACATTTATAGTATTTTCTTTCTGCATTATAGTGTGATATTCGCATCTGTAAACTATTTTTGTCACATTGAATCATAACACACACGACACCCCTATGGCACACTTCATAATTGCTGACAATCAAGACATTGCAAGACTCGGAATAGAACACATACTGCAACACAACGCAGCCAACACCATCGACAACGCCTTCAGCAAGTCGGAAATCGTGGCGCTGCTGAAGTCGGAGCCCGAGTCGATAGTCATCATGGACTACACAAACCTGAACTTCACATCGCCCGACGAACTCCTGATACTGAACGAAAGATTCAGCGAGGCGCATTTCCTGCTTTTCTCAGAAGAACTTTCATTGGACTTCATACACAAGATCTCCATTCACAATTCGTTCTGCATAGCTCTGAAGAGCGACAACGAGGCTGAGATAAAATGGGCGATAGACTCTGCCGTGAAGGGCTCGCACTTCATCTGCAACGAGATAACCAACCGCTTGATTAACGAGAAGAAAAACGAGCAGACGAACACGGTGACCCAGCTTACAAAATCCGAAGTGCTTATTCTCAAGGAGATAGCCACAGGAAAGACCACCAAGGAGATAGCAGCGGAAAAATGCCTGTCGTTCCACACCGTGAACACGCACCGCAAGAACATATTCCGTAAACTGAACGTGAACAACGTGCACGAGGCGATAAAGGTGGCGATACGCTCCGGACTCATCGACATAGCCGAGTACTATATATAATGTAACCAGCCAGGACATCGGCATAAAACAAAAACGGATAGAAAGCCCAATCGCTCGCTATCCGTTTTTTTATCGTGTAACCCCGTCACGCTACATGATGCTGCTCAAATCATAAGGCGTCTCCTGGTAAACGAAGTAGTTCAGCCAGTTGGAGTACAGCAAATTGGCATGTGAGCGCCATCTGACCACAGGTTTCAGCCTGTAATCGTCGTTCGGGTAATAATTCTTAGGTATCTCGATAGGCAGATCCTTGAGCAGGTCGCGTTTGTACTCTCTGTCCAAGGTGTCCGGAGCGTACTCTATGTGACCGGTTATAAAGATCTCTCTTCCATTTCTCGCCATCAGTATCGCTGGACCAGCCTCCTCGCTCGTCGCCACGATATCCAGTCCCGGAACCTTCTCCACATCCTCAGCCTTGATCTCGGTGTGGCGGCTGTGCGGCATGAAGAACACATCGTCGAAGCCTCTGAACAAAGGGTTCAGCGGATCCAGCGTCTTATGCTCGAACACACCGAAACGCTTCTTAGGGAGCTGATACTTAGGCACTCCGTAATAATAATACATAGCCGCCTGAGCCGCCCAGCAGATGAATATGGTGGAAGTCACATTGCTTCTCGCCCAGTCCATCACCTCCGTGAGCTCGTCCCAGTAGTTGACGTCCTCGAATTTGAGCTGTTCCACTGGCGCGCCGGTTATTATAAGTCCGTCGTACTTGCTATTTCTGATGTCGGCGAAATCCACATAAAACTCCCTCATGTGCTCTTGAGACGTGTTCTTGGATATGTGGCTGCCGAGTTTCATGAAGTCAAGCTCGATCTGAAGCGGAGTGTTAGAAAGCAGTCTTACTACGTCTGTTTCTGTGGCTATCTTCAGAGGCATGAGGTTGAGACACACAATCTTCATAGGGCGTATGTCTTGCGAAGCCGCTCTATCCTTGTCTATAACGAAGATATTCTCTTTCTTCAGAATATCAATAGCAGGTAATGTGTCAGGTATGTTTAATGGCATATCAACCTCCTCTCTTTAAAATAGTCAGAAAAACATCTATAGCATAATTAAAGTGCCTTGAATCCGGTTTCCAAATCGTTTATAATGTCCTCAACGTCCTCGATGCCGACTGAATATCTGATCAAGTCAGGGCGAACACCTGCCTCGATGAGCTGCTCGTCGGTCAGCTGGCGGTGAGTGTGGCTCGCTGGGTGCAGAACACAAGTTCTTGCGTCAGCCACGTGAGTCACGATGCAAGTCAGATTCAAACTGTCCATGAACTTGATTGATCTTTCGCGTCCGCCCTTGATGCCGAATGTAACGACACCGCAGCTTCTGCCGTTGGTGAACTGCTTCTGCGCGAGTTCGTAGTAAGGGCTTGACTTCAAGCCTGAGTAGTTAACCCATGCAACCTCAGGATTCTCCTCAAGGTATTGAGCGACAGTCAGAGCATTCTCGCAGTGGCGTGGCACTCTCAGGTGCAATGTCTCCAGGCCGAGGTTCAGCAGGAACGCGTTCTGAGGCGACTGTATAGAGCCGAAGTCTCTCATCAGCTGGGCAGTAGCCTTAGTTATGAAAGCAGCCTTGCCGAAAGCCTTGCTGTACGCGAGTCCGTGGTAGCTTGGGTCTGGCTGGGTCATGCCTGGGAACTTGTCGGCATGAGCGTCCCAGTCGAAGTTTCCGCTATCGACGATGACACCGCCCACTGCTGTCGCATGTCCGTCCATGTACTTAGTTGTAGAGTGGATGACGATGTCGGCGCCGAAATCGAAAGGACGGCAGTTTATCGGAGTTGGGAAAGTGTTGTCCACGATCAATGGCACTCCGTGGCTGTGAGCGATTCTCGCGAACTTCTCGATGTCAAGCACATTGAGCACAGGGTTTGCGATAGTCTCGCCGAAAACAGCCTTTGTGTTAGGACGGAAAGCCTTGCCTATCTCCTCCTCGCTCGCATCCGGGTCAACGAATGTCACTTCGATGCCGAGCTTCTTCATTGTCACTGCGAAGAGGTTGTATGTTCCTCCGTAGATAGTCGAAGAGGAAATGAAGTGGTCGCCAGCCTCGCAAATGTTGAATATCGAGTAGAAAGAAGCCGCCTGTCCGGAAGATGTAAGCATAGCAGCCACACCGCCCTCAAGCGCCGCGATCTTGTTAGCCACGAAGTCGTTCGTTGGGTTCTGCAGACGAGTATAGAAATAGCCCGAAGCCTTCAGGTCGAACAAATCAGCCATCTGCTGAGTGTTGTCGTACTTGAATGTCGTGCTCTGGTAAATAGGCAGAACACGAGATTCGCCCGTCTTAGGCTTCCAGCCTTCTTGCACGCATAGCGTTCCTAATTTTCTTTTATCTGTCATGTTTTTGGAAATTTGTTATAGTGTGTTGTTACATGCGTTTATTAGATTGCAAAGGTAGTTATTTTGTTATGTTTGTCAGATATTATCATCAAATTATCCATAGTTTTCTTGATTATTTTAGAATAAAAAACTAAAATTGCAGAGCAAATAGGAAGAAATGGTCTCACAACGACTTTCTTATTCGCGCACATGAGAATAATAATCTACAAAACATCTTACGCAAAAGCACAAAAACACTAAAGAAAATGGCAAATACACTAGACGCAACAGACATAAAAATCCTGCGCATACTGCAGGAGGATTCCAACCTGACAACCAAGGAGCTCGCAGCGAAGGTGAGCCTGTCGCCTACTCCAGTCTTCGAACGCGTGAAACAGCTGGAGAAGAAAGGCTACATCAAGAAGTACATGGCTGTCCTGGACCCTACGAAAATCAAGAGCATTTCCGTATTCTGCAACATCCGACTGAAAAAGCACAGCCGCGAGTACATGATCATGTTCACCGAGGCTGTGGAGCAGATCGAGGAGATTACCGGATGCTACAACATCTCCGGCGACTACGACTACATGCTGAAGATTGTCGTCAAGGACATGGAGCACTACCAGGACTTCGTGCAGAACCGCCTTGGAGTCATCGACGCGATAGGCTCGCTCCACTCAATCTTCGTACTGAAGGAGATTAAGCACACAACAGCCATTCCGCTGTCGCAAGCGTTCCAATAAATCACTTAGCAGAATAATACTTCAGATACAGCCGGCGATATTCCTTCGTCGGCTTGTAGTGCGTGAGGAAGGTGTCCACCTTGGCGCAAAGGTCTGTGTTGGACTTGCGTATAGCCCACGAATGCAGCTGATGGAAGCCGACAGCCGTGCCGTAGTCTATCTCCGGCAGCGACTCCGACGCCTCGATGGCTTCCTTCTCGTCGCACACGGCATAGTCGATGTCGCCCTTCGCCACCATGACGAGAAGCTGCTGCGCCTGATAGTCAGGCATTTCCTTTATTATAATCGTGTCGGCTATCTCGTCGGCTAAGTTCTTGAGCCTGAGAATGTCAGGCGAATTGCTCGGCACATAAATCGTCTTCCCCGCAAGCTCCAGCTGGTCGCGTATCGGCTCAATGGAGTCGTTGTACTCCGCCTTGCGCTGCACCAGCACCTTGCGTGTCTGAAGTATCGGCTTGGAGAAAAGCACCTGCTCACGCATCTCGGTGGTCACAGGTATCGGACGCGCGATAAGGTCAACGTCGCCGTTGTTGAGCATATCGATGGATTTGGCAAGGTCGTTCTCCAGTTTCCACTCCACTTCCATGTCAAGACTTGACGCAAAAGCGTTGACAAGCTCATACTGGAAGCCCTGCTCCGCCCCGTTGACAATGGAATAGTCAAGAGCGCTGTAGTCCGTAGCGACGATTAGCCTGTCATGAAGTCTGAAGTGCCATTCGTTGCCGCTGGAGTTGCTTTTGAACCAAGAGACAAACAACACCGCCGCTGGTATCAAAAGCAGACTGACCGAAAGGATTATCCGCTGCCTTGCATTCAGCATCAGCCAGAAATTCGCTATGGATTTGAACAGCCAGACAAGCCCCTTGCCTATCGACTTGAAGAGCCAAACGATACTTTTGCCAGCAAACACGACCGCCGACACAATGAGCATAGCCGACTTGCGAAGCAGAAACCACAGCCCACGCACCGACTGCTTGCACGCCTCGATGGCGCAAGCCTTCAAGAGCAGCAAAAAGAGCTTGAACTTATGCAATGTCCATTGCAGTTTTTCCTTAAAAGTCTCCTGCGCCATAAGTCTGAAGGATTAATGATGGCTAATCAAAGAAATTCCACGCCAGTCCCATCTGGAAACGGCCCTCGTACAATGGGTAGTTAGGCATCGAGAAGTACTGGTGGTTCATGAAGCTCTCGTTGAAGTGGTAGTACTTGAAGAAGAAACGCGCTGTGTACAAGTGGAAATTGATGTAGGCCGACAGCAAAGGATAGTTACCCACCTTGGTGTCGTGCTGCGTGTAGAACACGCCTGTGGCAGGCATGTACTTAGGCGCGTAATATGCTGTGTTGTAGTAGCAATCGACACCGATCTGCGTCTTCAGCACCTTGAACAACGGGAAGTAAACGTAGAGGTTGTTGTAGGTCGAGAACAAAGGCAGGTCGATGACCGACGTGTTGGACGACTGCTGATAGACCATCGAGTTGTCGAGGTGGAATATCCATGCGTTGAGGTTCAGGTCCGCCCTGCCGCTGATAATCTGCACCGCTGGCGCATACTGCGTAGGGTTGGCGTCGTCGCCGTAATAAACGAGGTTGTTGATATTGTCGAAGCCAGCCGACACAGCGAGTTCCACATACTTGTTCTGCCACGATGCATTGGCGCCGATATGCAGTTTCTGAATCATGTCGAAGCTGTTGCTGCGGCACAGTCCGGTATAGTTCGACGCGTAATTCTCGTCCCAGTAGTTGGCGTATTCGTTAGAGAACGATGCATCGGCGGCGAAGCTTATCGTGTTGTTGCCCTTCAGCGGGAACACGGTGTTCACATTGCCATCGACGCTGAACGTACCTACCGACGGACCCAGCACATAAACCTCGGCGTTGACATCGAAGAACAGGTTCTCGCCCGTCTTCTTGGATATTTCCGCGCCTATGAACAGGTTGTTCTCATGGTCCTTGACTGTGGCGCTGTCCTCCAGGTACTTGTATTGCAGCCATTCGTGTCCAGCGTATGCTTTGAGCGAGAATGGAACGTATTTCGAGAAGCCCTCGTCCAGCGACACTCCCACATGGTTGCGCAGCGAATACTGGCGCGCGGAATCCTTAGTGACAGGATTCACAGCCGGAGTCTTGTAAAATACGCTCGCGCTGTCCTCTCTGTATCGCTTGTCGAACTGCTGGAAGTTGAACGTGTGGAACGCCGAGAAGATTGGCTTGTACTCCACCCTGACAGAATCCAGCTGCACCTTCTTCAAGGCCAGATGCACCTTCTGATTGAAGAACACATAATGCGACTTGAGCCTGGACTGCGCCTCGTTGTTCAGCATCACAGGTATCTGCACCGGGTTGTCGGGGTGCATCGAGTCCACAGTCACATAGTCGTGGGAGCTGACACCGCCGTTCTCCTCGTTGAAGAACTGCTGGTACATGTACGCCGCGTTAGCCTCGTAGCGTTTGCCGTGGTAATAGCCCCAGAGTCCAGCCTTTATCTGCTTGGTGGCTTGGTTGGTGTACATTCCCATGGCTCGCATGTAGTCCACGAGAGCCGAGATGTTGAATTTCTTGTTTGCATTGACCGAGAACAGCGCGTTGAAGTTGTCCTCCTTGGTCTGGTTGAATCCGAACGTCTGGTAATTGAGCGACGCGAAAGGCGTCTTGGTGTCGAAGTAAGGCAGTTCGGATGGCGATATGAAATAAGCGTCGTAAGGCGTGAGGAAAGGGAAATCGGTGTCCTCCGTCCTGTCGAGCCATATCTTGGGCTGCAGCGGCGAGCCCCACGTTCCGTTGTACGAGTTCGCGATGCTGTATGCGTTCATCGGCGTGAAGTTTGCGAAGTGCGTCGTGGCAGTGTCCAATGACGCCTCCATCTCCGAGCCTGTGTTCTCGGTCAAATGCCAGACCTTGAACGGCTCACGGACCTTCTTCTTAAGGCTCACCTTCGCATGCACCGATGGCGCTGTGAAAGCGAGCGTTGCCAATATATATATGAGTTTACGCATAATTTGGGCAAAAATACTCAAAAAAACGAGAACTCTAAAACGCAGATGGAAGTTTTGGAGAGGGAAAGAATACAACCCTCATTCACAATATCTTTTTAAGATAAAGCCTT
>CAMHCZ010000029.1 GCA_946183755.1 uncultured bacterium
CGTGTCTGTCTTTCGCGTATTATATATGTGCTGCCGTATGTCGATGCTCCGTAGGCGTATATGCTTTCTATGGAGTTGTTTCTCTTGCAGAAGTATTCTCCGATGCTGCTGGTGGCTTGAAGCAGTGCAAATATGCCTACTATCAAGTAAACCAGAGTGTTATATGTCAGAAAACCTAATGTCAGCATCTTGATTTTTTGAGATAGCAAAGGTACTTTCTTGCCCATATAAAAGCAAGAAAGGCCGCGAAGTTTTTCGCAGCCTTGTCTCCTTTTTATGTTTTATTATTAAAGAGTTACGCCTCTCTTGAATATCGCCATTGCCTTAGAGTTGTGCTTCTCGTGGTTGACGAATTCTCCGTTGGCAACGCTTATCACGTACTTGATGAACTGTTGCTTAACCTCCTCCATGGTCTTGCCTTGAACAAGCTGTCCGGCGTTGAAGTCGATCCAGTTCTTCTTGTTTTCGTAGAGTGGAGTGTTTGTAGAAACCTTCATTGTAGGCACGAAGCTTCCGAATGGGGTTCCACGTCCTGTAGTGAAGAGCACCATCTGGCAGCCAGCGGCTCCGAGTGCGGTCGCTGCTACGAGGTCGTTTCCTGGCGCGCTCAGCAGGTTCAGTCCCTTTGTCTTTATTCTGTCGCCGTACATCAGCACGTCCTTAACGTATGACTTTCCGCACTTCTGAGTGCAGCCGAGCGCTTTGTCCTCGAGAGTTGATATACCTCCAGCCTTGTTTCCTGGTGAAGGGTTCTCGCCTACAGGCTCGCCGTGCGACAGGAAGTATTCCTTGAAATCGTTTATCAAATGCACAGTCTTGTCGAACAAGTCCTTGTTTTCGCATCTGCTCATCAAAATTGTCTCTGCTCCGAACATTTCTGGCACCTCTGTCAGAACTGTTGTTCCGCCCTGAGAAACCAGCCAGTCTGAGAATACTCCGAGCAGTGGGTTGGCTGTGATTCCTGAGAATCCGTCAGAGCCACCGCACTTCAAGCCGACCTTCAGTTCGCTCAGTGGAATTTCTGTTCTCTTGTCCTGTGCTGCCTGGTTGTACAGCTCTGTGAGTATCTTGACACCTTCTGCGACCTCATCATTCACTTTCTGAGTCACAAGGAATTTGATTCTGCTCTTGTCGTAGTCTCCGAGGAACTCTTCGAATACGTCAGGCTGGTTGTTCTCGCATCCGAGTCCGAGCACCAGCACACCGCCTGCGTTTGGATGCAGTGTGATGTCTCTCAGAATCTTCTTTGTAGCCTCGTGGTCGTCGCCCAGCTGTGAGCATCCGTAGTTGTGCTTGTATGCTTCGATTGCGTCAACTTTCAATGGAGCGCCGCCTAGAGTTTTCTTGAACTCAGTTATGATGTTGTCTGCTATTCCGTTTACGCATCCAACTGTAGGCACGATCCATATCTCGTTTCTGATGCCGACTTCGCCGTTCTTTCTTCTGTATCCGTTGAATGTCAGCTTCTCGTCCTTGTCTGTCAGGGTTACAGAGATTGGCTTGTACTCATACTCCAATGTGCCGGCGAGGTTGGTCTTTATGTTCTTGTCATAAGCCCATCTTCCCTGCTTGAGTTCTTCTTTCGCGTGTCCGATAGGAAAGCCGTACTTGATTACGTTCTCGCCTTCTTTTATGTCTTTCAATGTGAATTTGTGTCCTGCAGGTACATCCTCGAGGAGAGTCACTTCTGTGCCTTCCACGTTAAGTTGCTCACCTTTTGAGAGATTGCTTATCGCTACAGCTACATTGTCATCTGGGTTGATTTTTAGAAACTTTGTTGTCATAGTTCGATTTTATGTTTCGGTTACAATTTCTTCAAAGATAAGAAGAAATAATCAAAAAAAGAGCATTCTCTTTTCAAAGAATGCTCTTTTTATATTCACCCAGGTTTATGCTGGGGTTCTTAATATTAAAGAATAGTCTTAACTGCCTCAAGCATACCCTTCTTCTGGATGAGGTTCAGGAAGTCTGTAACCATGTCAGTCATGCCAGGTATGTCGTTAAGGTTGCCTTGCTCCTTCCAGATGAGGTCTTTTGCGCCAAGAACGCCTTCTGCCACCTTGCGAGTGTCGCCTGTAGCCCAGAGCTTCTTGAGCAGATCCATGATCTCCTGTGCGTCGTTTGGCTCGATAGGAGCGCCGTCAGCACGCTTGCCGCCCTTGTAGTAAGTGATGATTGCTGCAAGTCCGAATACAAGACCCTTTGGCAACTCGCCCTTGCGCTCGAGATATACCTTTACGCCTGGGAGGTCACGAGTCTGGTACTTAGGGAATGAGTTGAGCATGATTGAAGTCACCTGGTGGTCAACGTATGGGTTGTCGAAACGCTCCAAAACGTCGCTTGCGAACTTCTTCAGCTCGTCCATAGGCAAGTTCAGTGTCTCCATGAGTTCCTCGAACTGTACCTTGTGGATGTACTTGCTGATGACAGGGTGGTGGCATGCGTCACGCACGATGTTCACGCCGCTCAAATATGAAACTGGAGAAAGAACTGTGTGAGGTCCGTTCAGCAGAGTAACCTTTCTTTCGTGATATGGCTTTTCGCTCTCTGCGATTAATACGTGCAGACCGGCTTTCTCTGCTGGGAACTCCTTGCGGAGTGCAGAAATAGACATGTTTGTTGGCTTCTCGATAACCCAGAGGTGGAAGATCTCAGCCTGTACCATCAGGTTGTCTGCGTATCCAGCACGCTTCTGCAGCTTAGCGATGTCCTTGCGTGGGAATCCAGGAACGATACGGTCAACGAGAGTTGCGCATACATAGTTGTACTTCTCGAACCAGTTCTTGAACTTCTCGTAATCCTTGCCGAAGTCGTTCTTCCAGAGTTCGATATACTGCTCGATACACTCCTTCAAGTGGTGTCCGTTCAAGAAGATTAACTCACATGGCATGATGATGAGACCCTTCTTAGGGTTGCCGTTGAATGTCTTGAAACGACGATAGAGGAGCTGAGTCAACTTACCTGGGTAAGAAGAAGCAGGAGCGTCAGTGAATTTGCAAGATGGGTCGAATGCGATACCAGCCTCAGTTGTGTTTGAGATTACGAAGCGAATCTCTGGCTGATCTGCAAGAGCCATGAATGCCTGGTTCTGTGAGTATGGGTTCAACGCGCGGCTGATAACGTCGATGCGGTCAAGCTGATCAACAGGCTTGCCGTTCTGGCGTCCCTGAAGGTTTACATGGTACAGACAATCCTGTCCGTTCAACCAGTCAACCATACCTCTTTCGATAGGCTGAACAACAACAACAGATGCGTTGAAGTCAGTCTTCTGGTTCATGTTCCAGATAATCCAATCTACGAAAGCGCGGAGGAAATTACCCTCTCCGAATTGAATGATTTTCTCTGGAGCTACTGCTTTAGGAGCAGTCCTTTTGTTTAGTTCTTTCATGTTATTAGATTATTAAAATGATATTTCCGAAATCGTTGTGGATAACTAATTGTCGTTTACGATTAACGCAGACAAAATTACCTAATTCTTTTGAAAAACAAAAATAAATCGTAATTTTGTAAGCGTTATGCCTAAGCGAAGAGCATAACTTGTGTGCCGAGGACTTTCACACAAGTCTGCGGCTTGCTTTCCGGAATTTGTAAATTCTTATATAAATATCTAATTCATAAAACCTTAATTGACTATGAAAAAATTCATGGATGAAAACTTCTTGTTGCAGACAGAGACAGCACAGGAACTTTATCACGAGCACGCAAAGAAGATGCCTATCATTGACTACCACTGCCACCTTATTCCACAGATGGTAGCCGAGAACAAGCGCTTCGAGTCAATCGCGCAGATCTGGCTTATGGGTGACCACTACAAGTGGCGTGCTATGCGTTCTAACGGTGTTGACGAGAAGTTCTGCACAGGCAAGGATACTACTGACTGGGAGAAGTTTGAAAAGTGGGCTGAGACTGTGCCTTACACATTCCGCAACCCTCTTTACCACTGGACTCACCTTGAGTTGAAGACCGCATTCGGCATCAACGAGACTTTGAATCCAACTAACGCTAAGGCTATCTACGACAAGTGTAATGACCTTATCGCTAACGACCCTAAGTTCACTCCACAAGGTCTTATGAACTTCTATAATGTAGAGGTTGTTTGTACTACTGATGATCCTGTTGACACTCTCGAGTGGCACGATATTGTAGCAGCAGACAAGAATGCTAAGACTCGCATGATCCCAGCATGGCGTCCAGACGCAGCAATGAATATCGAGGCTGCAACATGGAAGGCTTACATTGAGAAACTTTCTAAGGTTTCTGATACAAACATCGCTACATTCGCTGACCTCATCGCTGCATTGCAGAAGCGTCACGACTTCTTCGCATCTAAGGGATGTAAGTTGTCTGACCACGGAATCGAGGAGTTCTACGATGAACCATATACAAACGCAGAGATCGACGCTATCCTTGGCAAGGCTCTCTCAGGCCAGACTCCTTCTGTTCTTGAGCAGCGCAAGTTCAAGCACGCGTTCCTCAAGGAGATGGCTATCATGGACTACAACGCAGGATGGACTCAGCAGTACCACTACGGCGCAATCCGTAACAACAACACAAAGATGTTCAACAAGCTCGGCGCTGACACTGGTTTCGACTCAATCGGCGAGTTCACTACAGCTAAGGCTTGCTCACACTTCCTTGATGAGCTGAACGTTGAGGATAAGCTGACAAAGACAATCCTTTACAACCTGAACCCATGTGCAAACGAAGTTCTTGCTACAATGCTCGGTAACTTCCAGGACGGCTCTTGCCCAGGCAAGATTCAGTTCGGTTCAGGATGGTGGTTCCTCGATCAGAAGGACGGTATGGAGAAGCAGATGAACGCTCTTTCATTGCTCGGTCTTCTCAGTCGCTTCGTAGGTATGTTGACCGACTCTCGTTCATTCCTCTCTTACCCACGTCACGAGTATTTCCGTCGTACGTTGTGTAACCTCGTAGGAAATGACGTCGAGAACGGTCTTATCCCTTACACTGGATATGAGAAGGAGAGAGTTCAGCAGATGATTGAGGATATTTGCTATAACAACGCAAAGGGTTTCTTCAACTTCTAATAGATTGAAATCTCACTGATATTATGGCAAAGGCTCGCATGGTTGCGGGCCTTTGTTATTATAGGGCGTCTTTAACTTAATTTGGCAAAAACTCTTGTTTCACTGAGTAGTTAATGTTATATTTGCCCTCTGAAATCATTTTTATCATACAATAAACATTTTTAAAAACATGGCAAAAGTTGTAACATTGGGTGAAATCATGTTGAGATTGTCACCAGAGGCAAACAGAAGATTCGTTCAGGCTGAGAAGTTTGAGGTAATCTACGGTGGTGGTGAGGCTAACGTTGCTGTTAGTGCTGCTAACTACGGACACGAGGCTTATTTCGTAACAAAACTTCCTAAGCATGAGATCGGTCAGAGCGCTGTTAACGCACTCAGAAAGTATGGCGTTAAGACAGACTACATCGCTCGCGGTGGCGACCGTGTAGGTATCTACTATGCTGAGACTGGTGCTTCTATGCGTCCTTCAAAGGTTATCTACGACCGTGCAAACTCTGCAATCGCTGAGGCTGATGCAGCAGATTTCGACTTCGACGCAATCATGAAGGGAGCTTCTTGGTTCCACTGGTCAGGTATCACTCCTGCAATCTCTGACAAGGCTGCTGAGCTGACTAAGCTTGCTTGCGAGGCTGCAAAGCGCAACGGTGTTACAGTTTCTGTTGACCTGAACTTCCGTAAGAAGCTCTGGACTTCAGAGAAGGCTCAGTCTATCATGAAGCCTCTTATGAAGTATGTTGACGTTTGCATCGGCAACGAGGAGGACGCTGAGCTTTGCCTCGGCTTCAAGCCAGACGCTGACGTTGAAGGTGGTAACACTGACGCTAAGGGTTACGAAGGCATCTTCAAGGGCATGATGCAGGAGTTCGGATTCAAGTATGTTGTTTCTACACTCCGTGAGTCTCTTTCTGCAACTCACAACGGCTGGAAGGCTATGATCTACAACGGCAAGGAGTTCTACGTTTCTAAGCGTTATGACATCATGCCTATCATCGACCGTGTAGGTGGTGGTGACTCATTCTCAGGCGGTCTTATCCACGGTCTGCTCACTAAGGGCAACCAGGGTGACGCTCTCGAGTTCGCTGTAGCTGCTTCTGCATTGAAGCACACAATCAACGGTGACTTCAACCTCGTATCTGTAGAAGAGGTTGAGAACCTTGCTGGTGGTTCTGCAAACGGACGTATCCAAAGATAATTTTGCTGGTCGGCTGAAATCCTTCAGCCGACCAACTTTTTTATATAAAACATTCATTTTTTTCAAATAATAAAATGGCAAAGTTTGATAAGTTCCAGGTGATGGCTAAGATCGCAGCTGCACCTATGGTTCCAGTTTTCTATAGCAAGGACGTTGACGTTTGCAAGAACGTTGTGAAGGCTTGTTACGATGGCGGTGTTCGCGCATTCGAGTTCACTAACCGTGGCGACTTCGCACACGAGGTTTTCGCAGAGTTGAGCAAGTGGGCTAGCAAGGAGTGCCCTGATTTGGCTCTTGGTATCGGTTCTGTAGTTGACGCTCCAACAGCAGCTCTTTACATCCAGCTTGGCGCTAACTTCATCGTTGGTCCATTGTTCAACCCAGATGTAGCAGTAGTCTGCAACCGTCGTTGCGTAACTTACTGCCCAGGCTGCTTGACTCCATCGGAGATCGGCAAGGCTCAGGAGGTTGGATGCGACTTCACTAAGGTATTCCCAGGTGATGTTGTAGGTCCTAACTTGGTTAAGGGTCTTATGGCTCCAATGCCATGGTCTAAGATCATGGTTACTGGTGGCGTTGCTCCAGAGAAGGAGAACCTCGAGAAGTGGTTCGCTGCTGGTGTGTTCTGCGTAGGTATGGGTTCTAAGCTCTTCCCTAAGGACAAGGTAGCTGCTCAGGATTGGGCATACGTTACTAACAAGTGCAAGGAGTGCTTTGATGTTATCAGCGCAATCCGCAAATAATATTTGAATATTCTGGCGAGTTACAGTTTGTCTAAAAACGGCATGACGGTAACTCGTCTTTTTTAATAACCTTAATTCTTTAATTTATGGCAGATGTAAAAACTGTAACAGAGAAGATCGGAAAATACCGCTGGACCTTTGCGGCACTCCTGCTTTTCTCTACTACAATCAACTACATGGACCGAAACGTTATCGGTTTCTTGAAGGATTATATGTGTTCAGCAGAAGGCTTTGGCTGGAGTTCACAGGATTTCTCCTACCTGACTTCTATCTTCACATTGTTCTATGCCGGCTTCACACTTGTAGCAGGCTGGATAATCGATAAGGTTGGAACTAAGATTGGTCTTGCGGCTTCTCTTATACTCTGGTCTGTAGCGGGAATCTTGAGTGCATTCATGGGAAAATCTCTCGGTTTGCATTGTTTCGCTCGTTCCCTCTTCGGCGCAGGTGAGGCCGGTAACTTCCCTTCATCTATCAAGGCTGTGGCAGAGTGGTTCCCAAAGAAGGAGCGTGCTTTGGCTACAGGTATCTTCAATTCAGGATCTAACATCGGTGCAATGATATGCGCCATCTTCGTGCCTTGGTGCTTGCTCACTTGGAATGATCAGAATCTCTTCCTCGGACTGCACGGATGGCAGATGGCATTCATCATCACTGGCCTTCTCGGTTTCATCTGGCTTATCTTCTGGGGCAAGATTTATAAGTCTCCAAAGGAGAAGTTGGCTGAGGGCGTTATAACTCAGGCTGAGTTCGACTACATCAACAGCGATGCAGACGACAAGGCAGCTGCAGAGAGCGGCGACGACCAGGGCTCTGTTTCATGGGGTAAGATGCTTACTTACAAGCAGACTTGGAGCTTCGCTGTCGGCAAGTTTCTGACTGACGGTATATGGTGGTTCCTTCTTTTCTGGTTGCCTACTTACGTTAAGCAGCAGTTCTGTGGCGATATGTCATCAGAGGATACTGCATTCACCGTTATGATCACTAACTTCATCGTATTCGGTGTGGCTATCGTAGGTTCTGTTTATGGTGGTTCTATTCCATTGACTCTTATGAACAAGGGTTGGGAGACTTACAAGGCAAGAATGACTTCGCTTCTGATGATCGCAGTTGTTCCATTGCTTCTTCTCCTCACTCAGACAGCAGCAGGCGCAGACGGCATGACAGGACTTGTTCTTGCCATCACAATCATCTCGCTCGCAGGTGCGGCTCACCAGGCATGGTCAGCAAACTTGTTCTCAACAGTTTCTGATATGTTCCCTAAGAAGGCTGTAGGTACTGTAACAGGTATCGGTACTGCAATGGGAGGTCTCGGTGGCGTTCTCGTTCAGCTTCTCGCTGGATACTGCGATGGTAAGCTCGGAACACAGCTCGGTTACACAGTTATGTTCTCTGTTTGCGCATTCGCATATCTCTTGGCTTGGGGTGGCATGAAGTTGCTCGTTCCTAAGTTCCAGAAGATAACAGATCTTTAATTCTGTATAAGGATATTATAAATATGAAAAGTGCCAAGATTTAGTGTCTTGGCACTTTTTATTTTGTGAAAAATGTAGGATTTTTGGGCTGTCATTCAAAACAATTAAAACACACGATTAAAATGCAGAAGTCTCCAATAGCATACATGTATGTCTTTATGGCTTTTGCATTGTTTTTATTACCATGCTCGGTTATTGCTGCGAAACTGACAGGTTCGGTGTGTGACTCGCAGGGCGAGAGCCTTGTCGGCGCTTTGGTGAAAGTCGATGATGGCAAGTATGCTGCACTGACAGGACCAGACGGAAGTTTCAGTTTTGAATTGACCGATGGCGTGCATGGCATCTCGGCGGAGTTCATGGGATGCGAAAAGTATGACAAGCGTGTGAACCTGTCATCAGACAGGCATATAAAAATAACTCTTAAGGAGATGGCGACCGACCTCGACGAAGTGGTCGTGAGCGCGACTGCAACCCGTGAGAAGCTGAAGGAGGTGCAGATAGGCGTGGAGAAGGTCGCGATAGCGGAATTGGCGAAGACGCCTTCGTTCTTAGGCGAGAACGACATAATGAAAAGCATTCAGACATTGCCGGGCGTGAATGCGGAAAGCGAGGGCGCGAGCGGATTTCAGGTGAGGGGCGGCACGTCGGCTCAGAACCTTGTGCTTCTGGACAACGCCACAATCTACAATGCCGGGCATCTGCTCGGATTTTTCTCGGCATTCAACGACAACATACTTGCGAACGCTAATCTCTACAAGGGGCTCATTCCTGCTTATTTCGGCGGTGCTACATCGTCGGTCCTTGATATTTACACAAGAATACCTAACATGCATCGTTATCACGGTTCGGTGAGTGTCGGACTGCTTTCGGCGAAGGCTTCGGTTGAAGGTCCTATCGTCAAGGACAAACTGTCGTTCGGTGTGGCGGCGCGTCGAAGCTATCTGGATTTGTTCTTGAAAATGACCGACGACTACAAGAACAATGTGCTGAATTTCTATGACATAAACGCTCGTGTGGACTGGAAAGCATCGGCGAAGGACAGAGTGTCGCTGTCGTTCATTTATACGCGCGACAATATGGGACTTGTCGATTTGATGGACTTGGAGTGCAGCAATCTGGCTTGGACACTGGACTGGCGCAGGACAATAAACGAGCATTGGCGCAATGCGCTGACCGCGAGCATGACATATTATGACAGCAACACGGGAGCAAAGATTTTCGACAATAAATATGACATGGGCAGTTTCATTCACGAGTATAAACTGCGTGAATCGGCTGTTCTTCAGACATCGCATCACACAGCTCGTGCAGGCGCAGAAATAAAACTGTATGGCGTGGAGTCGGCAGACTGGACTATAAACTTGCTGAAGCAGCGTGAGAAGAGAAACGCTTTCGAGGCGTCCGCCTGGCTGGCTGACGATTGGAGTCTGGCGAAAAAGCTCGATTTGTCGGCGGGACTGCGTTTTGTGGTGTTCGGCGTTCTCGGCGGCAGTCCTTATTATGATTTGGACGAGGAGATGAATATCCTGAAAACGTATAATCCGTCATTGACAGAACTTGTGGAGACGTATTTCTCGGTTGAGCCGCGTGTCAGCCTTAATTACAAGGTTTTGGACAATCTGAGTCTGAAGGCTGGTTATAGCCTCACGACACAGAACCTGCAGGCGATACGCAACGCCGGAACGACAATGCCTATCGACCGTTATGTGATGACGAGCAACATCGTAGAGCCGCAGAAAGCGCATCAGGTGAGCGCCGGAGGCATCCTCTCGCTCAAGGATGGCGGCTGGGAAATTTCGGCAGAAGGGTATTACAAGGAGATAGAAAATGTGTACGATTATGTGGACGGCAAGTTCTTCTTCAGCGAGATAGAGATGGAAAGAATCATTAGGGGCGGTCGTGGACGCTCCTACGGCATGGAGTTGCTGCTGAAGAAGTCCTATGGCAAACTGACGGGCTGGCTTGGCTACACACTGTCGTGGTCGCAGAACAAGATAAACGGAATAAATAACGGAAAGTGGTATAATGCGAGCAACGACCGTCGCCACGACGTGTCCATTGTGCTGATGTATGACCTGCCTCGGCATTGGGACATCTCGGCGCTGTGGATGTTCAACACAGGTCAGGCTTATTCTGCCCCAAGTGCCAAGTATACCATCGGGGGCGAGACCTTCTATTCTTACTCCGAGAGGAACGGATACAGGATGAATGATTACCACAGGCTGGATATAAGCGTGTCGCATCGCAAACGGACGAGACATTTCGTGGAGCGTGTCTGGAGTTTCGGATTTTACAATATCTACGCCAGGTACAACCCATATATGATAACTTTTGAAGATGACAAAAAATCGCCTACAGGAACAAGGGCGACGCAAGTCTCTTTGTTCACTATCGTGCCTTCTGTCTCATTCAGCATAAAATTCTGACAATGAATAAGCCAGCAACAAACATATTCATAATAGCTATAGTTTCTTTGGCGGCAATGCTGTCATCGTGCACTCAGCATATAGACATAGACTATAAGAGTGTGGAGAAGCAATGGGTTGTGGAAGCGAACCTTTCCGATGAAGGCGCGCTGGTGAGAGTGTCGAAGACGGTGAATATGAATGATACGGTGCGGCAACTCACTCCAGAGCAACTGCAAGATGTGCAGGTTAGCGTGCATGACGATGGGGGAGCGTCGGAGACATTGCTTTTCGACGAGAGCGACGGACTGTTTCACGGAACGGCGATAAAAGCGGCGGAGGGCAGAACGTACAGAGTGGTGTTCACGGAGGAAAGCGAGCATTCGGCAACGTCAAATGTAATGGCGGCGACGGAGTTTATGAATGCTAAGTGGCAGTGGACCAATATGTTCAATAGGAAAATCCTCTTGTTTAAATTCAGCGTG
Source organism: uncultured bacterium (assembly GCA_946183755.1). Taxonomy (GTDB): domain Bacteria; phylum Bacteroidota; class Bacteroidia; order Bacteroidales; family Paludibacteraceae; genus UBA4363. The sequence goes on from CAMHCZ010000029.1 coordinate 11,349, forward strand.
AAGGATATTCCGAACGAATCGACATACTTCAGGTACAGAATTTACCGCAACGGGGAATTGTACAAGTGGTCGGTATTCAGAGACAAGGGCTATGAGAACATGAATGTCGTGGTGAATGTGGTCTGCATGTCGGAGGAGCAGATGAAAAAGGACGACCCGGACGACGATGACGTGCTGCACGACGGCGACGAAATCCATCTTGAGGTGGAGACGATAAACCGCCGGACCTACGACTTTTTGCACATTCTGAAGTCCATGTCAAACTCAGGCGCCAACCCGGTTTCGATGTTTGACGGCGCTTTTGGCTATCTTGCTGTTTATGTGCCTGTGAAATACGATTGTGCATTCCAGAAAAGCGACATTTCTGGGCAGTGATTTTATCCAAAGAGCGCTTCCAGTGCCTTGATTCTCCTTATTGATTCCTTGCCGAACTTCGCCATAGACTTGACAACCTCTTCTTTTGTGCGAGCCTTGTCAAGATTCGTTTTTGAGAAGAACTTGTCGGCATAGCAAATAAGCTTTTCTTCCAGAGTGACAGGCGAGTAGTCTTTGAGTTCAAGTGGCAGATTCTGTCTTATTATGTCTTCTTTGGTGATGCCTGTTCCGGTGTGTCTTTCGCACACTCGAGCGAACATTTCCAGCCCCTCTTTCCTCAGTATCTCCGCTCCCAGTGTGCCGTGTTTGATGTACGGCTCTTTGCCGTGGCATCCGAGGTCCTTGGCGTCACACATGAATATGCCGATGTCGTGCAGCATGGCGCCGGCTTCCACAAAATCCATGTCAATATCCAGTTCCTTGTGTTTCGCCGCCAGTTCCAGAGCCTTGTCGGCCACCGCTCTGCTGTGCTTCAGGAGTATATCGTGTGCAATCTCGTTATTTTGATAGTATCTTTGTATCAATTTTAGATAGTCAATCATTACAGAAGAGTTTCGTTGGTTATGATTCCAAAGATAGCGATTAAAAAGATAATTGCGGCAGTGTTAATGTCGGTGGCGGCTATGTCATTGTGTCGTGCGGCTGACGGAGTGAAGGTCGGCGCAGAGTGCGTTCGGGAGTATTTTGGAGTGATAAAGGACAAGCGCATAGCAGTCGTTGCCAATCAGACCTCGGTGGTGTGCGGAGTTCACCTCATTGACACGCTGAAAAGCTCAGGTTTCGACGTTGTCAAGGCATTCGCGCCGGAGCATGGGCTTCGTGGCAAGGAAGATGCCGGCGCGGTCGTCAGTTCCGGTGTGGATGTGAAGACCGGTGTCAGGGTCGTTTCCATATACGGAAAGCAGAAGAAACCAACGGCAGAGATGCTTTCGGATGTTGATGTTGTACTGTTTGACATACAGGATGTGGGCGCGCGTTTTTATACATACATAAGCACGCTGCATTATGTGATGGAGGCTTGCGCAGAGAACGGCAAGAAACTAATAGTCTTGGACCGTCCGAATCCCAACGACACGGTGGACGGCCCTGTGCTCAAGGACTCGTCGTTGCGCTCCTTTGTCGGACTTGATTTTCTGCCATTGCTTCATGGCTGCACAGTAGGTGAGCTGGCAATGATGATGAATGGCGAAGGCTGGCTCGCTAACGGAGTGAAGTGCGACCTTGCCGTAGTCAAGTGTAAAGGCTGGAGGCATGGCGATGCGTGGAGCCTGAAGATAAAACCGTCGCCTAATCTGCCGAACGACCGCTCCATCAGGCTTTATCCGTCGCTCTGCCTGTTCGAAGGTACGAATGTGAGCGTCGGCAGAGGGACATACCGTCCGTTTTCGGTAGTCGGCTATCCAAAGAAGTCGTGTGGCACGTACAAATTCATTCCACGTCCGATAAAAGGTATGGACGGCAACCCGATGCACAAGGGGCAGACGTGCTATGGATTGGACCTGCGCCGGGATTCCCAGACCAAAGGATTCTCCTTGAAGTATCTCTTGTACATGTATGACAGGATAGACAGCGACTCGCTGTTTTGGGGCAATGCCAAATTCTTCGACAAACTTGCCGGCACAACGGAACTGAGAACCCAGATTCAAAACCATGTTCCGGAAGAGGAGATTCGCGAGTCGTGGCAGGCTGATTTGCGCAACTACAACGCTATGCGCAGGAAATATCTGCTTTATTAGTCGTTTTTGGGCATACGCAGCGTGACCACAAGGTCAAGTACGGCGGAAATCATCAGAGTCAAGACCCAGATGTCGTTTTGCTTGTACATCAGGTAGCCGCTGAACAGCAGAAGCAGTGTCGATATGAATTGCGTGTTCTGCAGCCTTCTGACTCTGAAGTCGTCGGTGTGCTTGAACGACATGACGCGCAATGCAATCATGCCAGCCGCGCCGATGCAGAACACTATGAACGCGTGCTCATTACCGAAGAAGTAAAGCACTACGCCTATAACTGCCAGTATTCCAGACAGAAGATAAATCGAGTTTGTTATTACGCTTTTGCTCATAATCAGTTTTCTATGATGAAGACATCCTCGTTTTCTTTTCTCATGAGGTATTCCTCTCTGGCTTGATGCTCCAGACGGCTCTTGTCTTCCTTGAATTTGTTTATTTCGGCTTTTGTGTCGCTTATCTTTTGCTCATACTCCTCCTTCTCTTTGTTCAGTTTGTTGGCCTTTGAAACCTCCTTGCAGCTTCTCAGGACGCTGTTTTCGCCGAATACAATGACGAGCGCGGCTACGAATCCGACAATGACGAATTTTACAATAAGAAGAATGTTTCTATTCTTCTTCTCTGTGCCGTTTTCCACGTTA